>QNXU01000269.1 GCA_003973485.1 Bacteroidota bacterium
TCTTGGGTCTATATTATGTCTCAAAAGGTAGAAAATCTACTAAAGAAGAACCTGTACTAGGTGAGGGTAAAACTTTCTACAGTTCTGAAGAAGTAATAATTGCAATCAATGAGAAAAAAGTTTCTAAGCACGCTAATATCAAATTGAGAACTAAAGTTCGAAATGCTGATGGAGAGCTAGAAACTAAAATTATTGAAACAGTAGCTGGTCGTGTTATTTTCAATGAAAGTGTACCTGAAGAGGTTGGTTACATTGATCAATTATTGACTAAGAAAAACTTGCAAGGTATAATTGCACACGTTTATAAAATTGCGGGTTCTGCCAAAACAGCTAATTTCTTAGATAATATCAAAGAATTAGGTTTCCAAAGTGCTTACAAAGGCGGTCTTTCAATGGGACTTGGAGATATTATGGTTCCTGAAGTTAAAGATACTTTAGTGGAACAAGCCAAAGAAGAAGTTGATGCAGTTTGGAATAATTACTTGATGGGTCTTATCACTGATAATGAACGTTATAATCAGGTGATTGATATTTGGACTAGAATCAACTCTCAATTGACTAATACCTTAATGCAACAATTAGAAGAGGATAATCAAGGATTTAACTCTATCTATATGATGATGCACTCTGGAGCAAGGGGTTCAAGAGAGCAAATTCGTCAGTTGGGTGGTATGAGAGGTTTGATGGCTAAGCCGCAGAAAAACCTAGCAGGTTCTGTAGGGGGAATTATTGAAAACCCAATTTTATCTAACTTCCGTGAGGGTCTTGATGTAATTGAGTACTTTATTTCTACACACGGTGCTCGTAAAGGTCTTGCCGATACTGCTTTGAAAACTGCCGATGCAGGTTACTTAACAAGAAGGCTAGTTGACGTTGCGCAGGATGTTGTGGTAAATGAGGTCGATTGCGGAACATTGAGAGGATTAAATGTTTCTGCATTGAAAGATAATGATGAAATAGTTGAATCTTTAGCAGAGCGAATTCTAGGTAGAGTTAGTGTACATGATATATATCACCCACAAACAGAAGAATTAATAGTTTCTTCAGGTGAAACAATCACTGATGAAATTTGTGATAAAATAGATGAGGCTTTAATCGAAGAAGTAGAAATCAGATCTGTATTAACTTGTGAAACCCGTCAAGGAGTATGTAGCAAGTGTTATGGAAGAAACTTAGCTACATCTAAAATAGCTCAAAAAGGTGATTCAGTTGGAGTAATTGCAGCACAGTCAATCGGGGAACCTGGTACTCAGTTAACATTGAGAACTTTCCACGTTGGGGGTACAGCTTCAAATATTGCAGTTGAAGCAACTATCAAAGCAAAAACCGCTGGTATTGTAGAATTCGAAGACTTAAGAGCGATTCAGTCTACAGATGATGAAGGTGAATCAAGAACTGTTGTGATGGGTAGGTCTGGTGAAATAAAAATCATCGATCCGAAGAGCAAAAAAGTATTGATGAGTAATCACGTTCCTTACAGTGCAACTTTAAAGGTTAAAGAAGGACAAAAAGTTGAAAAAGATCAGGAATTATGTTTCTGGGATCCTTATAATGCTGTAATTCTTTCTGAATTTGAAGGGGTAACTGAGTTCGAAAGTATCGAAGAAGGTATTACTTATAAAGAAGAATCTGATGAGCAAACTGGCCACAGGGAGAAAGTAATTATCGATACTAAGGATAAAACTAAAAACCCTGCAGTTATTGTTAATACAAAAGGTCAAGACCCTAAAACTTACAATATCCCTGTAGGTGCTCACTTGTCGGTTGACGAAGGAGCTACCATTAAACCTGGACAGATTTTGGCTAAAATTCCTAGATCAACCAGTAAATCGAAGGATATTACAGGGGGTCTACCTCGAGTAACAGAATTGTTCGAAGCTAGAAACCCATCAAATCCAGCAGTAGTATCTGAGATTGATGGTGTTGTGACTTTCGGAGGTATCAAAAGAGGTAACAGAGAAATTTTCATCGAATCTAAAGATGGTGTTAAGAAAAGATATTTAGTATCTCTTTCTAAGCATATCCTGGTTCAGGATAATGACTTTGTGAAAGCAGGTTATGCATTATCTGATGGCGCTACTACACCTTCTGATATCTTATCGATTAAAGGACCAACTGCTGTTCAAGAATATATTGTGAACGAAATTCAGGAAGTTTATCGATTACAAGGTGTGAAGATAAATGATAAGCACATCGAAGTTATCGTAAGACAAATGATGCAGAAAGTTCAAGTGTTAGAGTCAGGAGATACTACTTTCTTACCAAACCAAGTTGTAGATCGCTTTGTATTCAGAGAGGAAAACGACAGAGTATTGGATATGAAAGTGGTTACAGATGCTGGTGATTCACCAAATCTGAAACCTGGTCAAATCATTTCAGCAAGAAAATTAAGAGATGAAAATTCTACACTGAAAAGAAAAGACTTAAAACTTGTGAAAACAAGAGATGCTGAACCAGCTGTTTCTAAACCAACATTGCAAGGGATCACGCAATCTTCTTTAGGTACTGAAAGCTTTATTTCAGCTGCTTCCTTCCAGGAAACTACTAAAGTTCTAAGTGAAGCATCAATTAGAGGTAAAGCAGATCATTTGAATGGACTTAAAGAAAATGTAATTGTAGGGCACTTAATCCCTGCAGGTACTGGTTTGAGCGATTGGAGTGAAATGATTGTTGGCTCTAAAGATGAGCTGGATAGCATGAAGGAAAGTAAAGTAACAGAAGAAAAGACTGAAGCCTAATTCAGTCTTTTCTTAAAATATAAATCCAATAATAATGGAGGAAAATAAAGGTAATAAGAAACAACAGAACCAAATTAACATTGAACTTCCTGATGATGTAGCGGAAGGAGTTTATGCTAATTTGGCAATGGTGGCTCACTCAAACAGTGAATTTGTAATTGATTTCATAAGGTTAATGCCTGGTGTTCCAAAAGCAAAGGTGAAATCTAGAGTTGTAATAACTCCAGAACATGCCAAAAGGCTGTTGAATGCTTTAAAGGACAATATTAGTAAGTATGAAAATAATTTTGGACCAATAAAGCAGTCAGAAGAATCACCAAAATTCCCTATGAATTTCGGTTCAAATGTTGGAGAAGCTTAAGCTTATTCCTTATAAATTAGGACTTTGTGAAAATAATTAGTCAGATGTGTTTGGATAATGCATCTGTTTTTTTACCTTTGCAGTCCTAAAAATCTCAAGTAGTAATAGAAGATAAAGTTATAATAAATGCCTACTATACAACAATTAGTTAAAAAGGGTAGAAAGAAATTGACTTCAAAGTCAAAATCTCCTGCTTTGGATTCTTGCCCACAAAGAAGGGGTGTATGTACTCGTGTTTATACCACCACTCCGAAAAAGCCAAACTCAGCAATGAGAAAAGTGGCTAGGGTTAGGTTGACCAATCAAAAAGAAGTGAACGCTTATATCCCAGGTGAAGGTCACAACCTTCAAGAGCACTCTATTGTGTTAATCAGGGGTGGAAGAGTGAAAGATTTGCCTGGTGTGAGATATCACATCATTAGAGGTGCATTGGATACTGCCGGTGTAAACGGTCGTACTCAAAGAAGATCAAAATATGGAGCAAAAAGACCTAAGAAATAAAAAACGATGAGGAAAGCAAAACCTAAAAAACGATATATTCTTCCAGATCCTAAATTTGGAGATACCTTAGTTACAAAATTTGTTAACTATTTAATGGTAGACGGAAAGAAAAGTATTGCCTACAACATTTTTTATGAAGCCTTAGAAATGGCGGAAGAAAAAACAAAGGAGAATGGATTAGAAGTTTGGAAAAAAGCTTTATCTAATATATCTCCTGCAGTTGAGGTGAAAAGTAGAAGAGTTGGTGGGGCTACATTCCAAGTACCTCTTGAAGTTCGTCCAGAGAGAAAAATATCTCTAGGGATCAAGTGGATGATTACATTCGCAAGAAAAAGAGGTGAAAAAACCATGACAGAACGTTTGGCTGGTGAAATCATCGCTGCTTCTAAAGGCGAAGGAGCTGCTATCAAAAAGAAAGATGATACGCACCGTATGGCTGAAGCAAATAAAGCATTTTCTCATTTTAGATTTTAATAGCTAGTATAATGGCAAGAGATCTCAGACTAACACGTAATATAGGTATCGCAGCACACATCGATGCCGGAAAAACTACTACTACTGAAAGGATTTTATACTATACAGGTGTAAGTCACAAATTAGGTGAAGTTCATGATGGTGCGGCCACTATGGATTGGATGGAGCAGGAGCAAGAGAGAGGTATTACGATTACTTCAGCTGCTACGACTGTTTTCTGGCCTTACAAAGGTGAAGAATATCATATTAATATAATTGATACTCCAGGTCACGTTGACTTTACAGTTGAGGTGAATAGATCTTTAAGAGTATTAGATGGTTTAGTTTTCTTATTTAGTGCGGTTGATGGTGTTGAACCTCAATCAGAAACTAACTGGAGACTAGCAGATAATTATAATGTTTCTAGAATCGGTTTTGTAAACAAAATGGATCGTGACGGTGCGGACTTTTTAAATGTTTGTCGTCAGGTAAAAGAAATGTTAGGGACTAAATCAGTTCCATTGCAGTTACCTATCGGAGCAGAAGGTAATTTCAAAGGAGTTGTTGATTTAGTTGAAATGAAAGCCTTCGTTTGGAACGAAGAAGATAACGGAATGACTTGGGAAGAGGTAGAAATACCTGCTGACATGGTTGATGAAGTAAATGAATATAGAGAGCATTTACTAGAGTCTGTAGCAGAGTATGATGAAACTTTAATGGAGAAATACTTTGAAGATCCTGAGTCAATTAGTAAAGATGAAGTAATTGCTGCTTTAAGAGCTGCTACATTAGACTTGGCATTTGTCCCTATGATGTGTGGTTCTGCTTTTAAAAATAAAGGAGTTCAAACTTTGTTAAACTATGTAATGGAACTTTTACCTTCTCCATTAGATAGAGATAAAATTATTGGAACCAATCCGGATACTGACGAGCCAACATCAAGAAAGCCAACTTCAGATGATCCTTTTGCAGCATTAGCATTTAAGATTGCTACTGATCCATTTGTAGGTCGTTTATGTTTCGTGAGATCATATTCAGGTACATTGGAATCTGGTTCTTATGTTTTCAACACAAGAACAAATAAGAAAGAAAGAATTTCTAGAATATTCCAAATGCATGCTAATAAGCAAAACCAAATTGATACACTTCATGCTGGTGATATTGCTGCAGTTGTTGGATTTAAAGATATAAAAACTGGAGATACGCTTTGTAACGAGAAACATAAGATTGTTCTCGAATCAATGACTTTCCCTGAACCAGTTATTGGATATGCTATTGAGCCTAAAACTCAAGCAGATGTTGATAAAATGGGTATGGCTATCGCTAAATTAGTGGAAGAAGATCCAACTCTTCAAGTTAATACTGATGAAGAAACAGGTCAAACAATCCTAAGAGGTATGGGAGAGTTGCACTTGGATATCATCATGGATCGTCTGAGACGTGAATTTAAAGTTGATGTTAATCAAGGTGCTCCACAGGTAGCTTATAAAGAGGCTATTACTACTCTTGTTGATCATAAAGAAGTTTATAAGAAACAATCAGGTGGTAAAGGTAAATTTGCAGATATCGTATTTAAGTTATCTCCAGCTGAGCCTGATGAAAAAGGTGAAATCCATCCAGGATTACAATTTGACAACAAAATTACTGGTGGAGTTATTCCTAAAGAATTCATACCTGCAATTCAGAAAGGATTTACGGAAGCTATGGTTAATGGTCCATTAGCAGGATATCCTGTAGAAGCAATGAAAGTTGAATTATACCATGGTAGTTTCCATGATGTCGATTCAGATGCTTTATCTTTCGAATTGGCAGCAAGAATTGGATTTAAAGAAGCAGCAAAAAAGGCTGGTCCTCAATTGCTTGAGCCTGTTATGAAAGTGGAAGTACTTACTCCAGAGGAATATACTGGACCTGTTACAGGTGATTTGAATAAAAGACGAGGTTTAATGAAGGGGATGGATCCTAAAGGTGCAGCACAAGTAATTAGAGCTGACGTTCCATTGTCTGAATTATTTGGATATGTTACTGACCTAAGAACAATTAGTTCTGGTAGAGCAACTGCTTCCTTAACTTTTTCACACTATGACCCAGTTCCTCGAAATATTGCGGATGAAGTAATTGCAAAATCTAAAGGGGAGACTGTTAAATAATTAGGAATCATGAATCAGAAAATTAGAATAAAGTTAAAATCATACGATCACAATTTAGTAGACAAGTCTTCTGAAAAAATTGTAAGAGCTGTAAAGACAACAGGTGCAGTAGTGAGTGGTCCAATTCCTTTGCCTACTGACAAAGAAATTTTTACAGTATTGCGTTCTCCTCACGTAAATAAAAAATCTCGTGAGCAATATCAGCTATGTACTTTTAAAAGACTAGTCGATATTTATTCAAATAGCGCAAAAACAGTTGACGCATTAATGAAACTTGAGCTTCCTAGTGGAGTTGATGTTGAAATAAAAGTGTAATTAAACAATATTTTGAAATTGGAAAACCAATGGTCTGGCTATCATTGGTTTTTCTTTTTTAGAATTTTGTATTTTTTAATGTTGTAAGTTTTGTAGCTTATAATATTTTACTAACTTTGCAGTCCTTTCGGGAAAAGCTACGGTAAAACCCGTTAAAAGGTTGTTAATCAAATTAATAATGTCTGGAATAATAGGAAAGAAAATCGGAATGACTAGTATCTACGGTGTCGATGGACGAAATGTCGCATGCACGGTGATAGAGGCTGGTCCTTGTGTGGTTACACAAGTAAAAAAAGAGGAAACCGATGGTTATTCTGCTATTCAATTGGGCTATGAAGAGCGCAAGGAGAAGAATACACCAAAAGCATTGCAGGGGCATTTCAAAAATGCTCAAACAACGCCTAAGAAAAAACTAGCTGAGTTTCGTGAATACGAAGGTTATGAAACTTTCGTAGACAAGTTTAGTCTTGGTCAAACGGTGACTATCGGTGACGTTTTTGAAGAAGGTGATTATGTAGATGTTGCAGGTTCTTCAAAAGGTAAAGGATTTCAAGGTGTTGTAAAACGTCATGGATTCGGTGGAGTTGGTCAAGCAACTCATGGTCAGCATAATAGACAGAGAGCGCCTGGTTCAATAGGTGGTGCTTCTTATCCGGCAAGAGTATTTCCGGGTATGCGTATGGCTGGAAGAACAGGAGGAGAAAGAGTTAAAAACACTAACCTTAGAGTTTTGAAACTTATCCCAGAGAAAAATCTACTTTTAGTAAGTGGATCAGTGCCAGGTGCTAAAAATTCATTTGTAATAATAGAGAAATAAAGATGGAGCTTTCAATTTTAAAACATACAGGCGAAGACACCGGAAGAAAAGTTTCTTTATCGGATGCCATCTTTGATATAGAGCCAAATGATCACGCTATTTACTTAGATGTGAAACAAAAAATGGCTAATGCGAGACAAGGAACGCATAAATCTAAAGAGAGAGCAGAAATTTCTGGTTCAACTAGAAAGATTAAAAAGCAAAAGGGTACTGGTACTGCACGTGCTGGTAGCATTAAATCACCAATTTTTAAAGGTGGTGGTAGAGTTTTTGGTCCTAGACCAAAAGATTATAGCTTTAAATTGAATAAAAAGTTAAAAGCTGTTGCTAGAAAATCAGCTTTAACTTATAAAGCAAAGGATCAGATGATATCTGTATTAGAAGGTTTTACTTTTAATGAAGTAAAAACTAAAAATTATACAGATATGCTTAACAAATTGTCTTTGGATTCAAAGAAGACACTTTTAGTTCTTCCAGAAGTAGATAAGAATATCGTATTATCAGGAAGGAATATTAAGAATACGCAAGTAACTACAGTTGATTCATTAAATACATACGATGTACTTCATGCTGATCAGTTGCTTTTCGTTGAAGGTTCTTTAGAGAAAATTGAAAACTTATTTAAGTAAAAGATATGAGCGTTTTAATAAAACCACTTGTTACGGAAAAAGTCTCAGCCCTCAACGAAAAAGGTAAATATGGATTTGTTGTAGATATAAATGCAAATAAAATCCAGATTAAAGCTGAGGTTGAAAAAACGTACGGTGTAAATGTAGAGAGCATCAATACTATGAAGTATTTGGGTAAACAAAAATCTCGTTACACTAAGTCTAGGATTCTTACTGGTAGAAAACCTAGTTTCAAAAAAGCAATTGTAACTGTAGCAGAAGGAGAGGTAATCGATTTCTACAGCGAAATTTAATGATCTGAAAAATGGCAGTTAAAAAATTAAGACCAGTTACAGCTGGACAAAGATATAGGTTAGCACCGGATTATACCGAGCTAAGTAAAGTGGCTCCTGAAAAGTCATTACTTGCTCCGAGTAAAAAATCAGGTGGACGAAACAATTCTGGACGAATGACTATGCGCTATTTAGGTGGCGGTCATAAACAGAGTTTAAGAATTGTTGATTTTAAAAGGAATAAATTCAACATCCCTGCTAAAGTAGCTACTTTAGAATACGATCCAGGAAGAACAGCTTTTATTGCTTTATTGCATTATGCTGACGGTGAAAAGAGATATATCTTGGCGCCAAATGGATTGAAAGTAGGAGATACTATTCAGTCTGGTAAAGATATTGCCCCTGAAGTAGGAAATGCACTTCCATTATCAAATATTCCGTTAGGTACGATTATTCATAATATAGAAATCAAACCAGGTGCGGGTGGTGCTATGTCAAGAAGTGCAGGTTCTTATGCACAATTGCTAGCTAGAGATGGAAAATATGCGACATTAAAATTGCCTTCTGGTGAAATGAGATTAGTATTAGCTACTTGTATGGCAACTATTGGTACTGTTTCAAATGCCGATCACATGATTGTGAAATTAGGTAAGGCAGGACGTAAACGTTGGTTAGGTCGTAGACCTAGAACAAGAGCGGTTGTTATGAATCCAGTTGATCATCCAATGGGTGGTGGTGAAGGTAAGTCTTCTGGAGGTCACCCAAGATCAAGAAAAGGTTTATTGGCTAAAGGTTTAAAAACCAGAACGCCTAAGAAATATTCCAATAAATTAATTATCGGTAAAAAGAAATAATAGATGGCTAGATCGTTAAAAAAAGGACCTTATATCGACTTTCGTCTTGAGAAGAAGGTTGATACTATGAATGACTCCGGTAAGAAGTCGGTTATCAAAACATGGTCAAGAAGATCTATGATTTCTCCTGATTTTGTTGGTCATACTTTTGCAGTACATAATGGAAATAAATTCATTCCTGTATATGTAACTGAGAACATGGTTGGACACAAACTAGGGGAGTTCTCTCCTACTAGAAACTTCAGGGGTCATATAAATAAAAAAGATAAAGGTAAGAGATAATGGAAGCAATAGCTAAATTAAATAACGTACCTACTTCCCCTCGAAAAATGAGGATGGTAGTGGATCTTATCAGAGGTGAAAAAGTTAACCGTGCTTTGAATATTCTAAAATTTGAATCTAAGCATGGAGCAGCTAGAGTTGAGAAATTATTGCTTTCTGCAATTGCCAACTGGCAACAAGCAAATCCAGAACTAGATCTTGAAGATGCTGATTTATATGTTAAATCTGTACAAGTTGATGGTGGTAGGGTTTTAAAAAGACTTAGACCTGCTCCTCAGGGTAGAGCTCATAGAATTAGAAAAAGATCAAACCACGTAACTTTGATTGTTGACAGTGCTGCGGATAAAGCGGTATTGGCTGAAACTGATAACGCTGAAAATAAATAACAATGGGACAGAAAGTTAATCCAATAGGTTTTCGATTAGGTATCGTTCGCGGTTGGGAATCCAACTGGTACGGAGGAAAAGGTTTATCTTTTTCTGACAAGTTAATAGAAGATCAAAAAATCAGAGAATATATATTAGCTCGTATTCCAAAAGGTGGAATCTCTAAAATTGTTATCGAAAGAACTTTAAAAAGAATCACTTTAACTGTACATACTGCTAGACCAGGAGTTGTAATTGGAAAAGGTGGTAGTGAAGTTGATAAATTAAAAGAGGAGCTTAAGAAGTTGACAAATAAGGATGTTCAAATCAATATTTTTGAAATAAAACGTCCTGAATTAGATGCCAAATTAATAGGTGAGTCTATTGGTCAACAATTGAAAGCGAGAATATCTTACAGAAGAGCGATGAAGCAAGCAATTGCTTCAGCTATGAGAGTAGGAGCGCAAGGTATAAAGATTAAAGTTTCAGGTCGTTTAGGCGGAGCTGAAATGGCACGTACTGAAATGTATAAAGAGGGTAGAATTCCTTTGCATACATTGAGGGCAGATATCGACTATGAAACAACTCCAGCACATACAATTTATGGAACAATTGGTGTGAAAGTGTGGGTTTTCAAAGGAGAGGTTTTCGGCAAGAGAGACTTGTCGCTTAATGTTGGGGCTGGCGCACCTGGTAATAAAGGTGGTGGCCCGGCTAATAATAGAAGAAGTGAACGTCCTAAAAGAAAGCGTAAGTAAGCGCTTTCTTGGTAAAAGATTTTTAGAAAATGTTACAGCCAAAAAGAACAAAATTTAGGAAAAAGCAAAAGGGTAGAGTAAAAGGAATTGCTCAGAGAGGTCATAGAATTGCCTTCGGAAGTTTTGCTTTAAAGTCACTGGAGCCGGGTTGGATTACCAGTAGACAGATAGAGGCAGCAAGGATTGCCATGACAAGAGCTATGAAAAGACAGGGTCAAGTATGGATCCGTATTTTCCCAGACAAGCCTATTACCAAAAAACCTGCTGAAGTTAGGATGGGTAAAGGTAAAGGTGCTCCAGAATATTGGGTAGCAACTGTTAAGCCTGGAACAATCATGTTTGAAGCTGGTGGTGTATCAATGGCAGATGCTAAAGAAGCACTAAGATTAGCTGCACAGAAATTACCAGTGAAAACCAAGTTTTCCGTAAGAAGGGATTACTCAGAAAATATAGTATCATGAAAAACACTGATATTAAAAAATTATCCATTGACGAGCTCAATGAGAATATAAAAGTTGAAGGACAAAAACTTCACAAGTTGAAGTTTGCACACGCAATCTCTCCTATAGAGAATCCTATGCAAATAAGAGATACTCGTAAGAATATTGCTCGTTTGCAGACTGAACTAAGAAGTAAAGTACTTGCTAAATAATTGCTAAGATGGAAAGAAACCTTAGAAAGGAAAGAGTAGGGTTAGTTGTTAGTAACAAAATGGATAAGTCCATTACCGTTTCTGTAGAAAGAAAGGTTAAACACCCTATGTATGGTAAATTCGTAAAGAAAAATACCAAATTCATGGCTCATGATGAGGCTAATGATTGTACTATTGGCGATACCGTCAGAATACAAGAAACTAGACCAATGAGCAAGAATAAAAAATGGAGATTAGTAGAAATCGTAGAAAGAGCTAAATAACCATGATACAACAAGAATCAAGATTAAGTGTTGCGGATAATAGTGGTGCCAAAGAGGTATTATGTATTCGCGTATTGGGCGGTACTAAGAAAAGGTATGCTTCCATTGGTGATAAAGTGATTGTAACTGTTAAGTCTGCTCTTTCTTCAAGTAATTTGAAAAAAGGTACCGTTTCTAGAGCTGTCATCGTACGCACTAAGAAAGAGGTGAGAAGAAAAGATGGTTCTTATATTCGTTTTGAAGATAATGCAGCTGTGTTATTGAACCCAAATGATGAGCCAAGAGGTACTCGTATTTTCGGACCTGTTGCTAGAGAATTGCGTGAAAAGCAATTCATGAAAATTGTTTCTTTAGCACCTGAAGTATTATAATATTATGGAAAGGAGAAAAAATAAACAACAGAAATTTCATATCCGCAAGGGTGATACTGTTAAGGTTATCGCTGGTAACGCCAAAGGTAAAACTGGAACAGTATTAGAAATGATAGGCGAGAAAAATAGAGCTATCGTAGAAGGAGCTAATATTGTTACTAAGCATAATAAGCCTTCTGCCAATAGTCCTCAAGGTGGTATCGATAAAGTTGAAGCACCAATTCACATCAGTAATTTGATGTTAGTGGATCCTGCAACAGGCGATGCAACAAGAACTGGACGAAAGCTTGATGAAAACGGAAAATTGCAAAGATATTCAAAAAAAACGGGGGAGGTGATCAAAAATGGCTAATCCAAGAATAAAAGATTTATACCTGGGTGAAATAATTCCCGCTTTGAAAGAAAAGTTTCAATATAGCTCTGCAATGGAAGTTCCTAAACTCACTAAAATTGTGATTAATAAAGGAATTGGAGCAGCTACTGCTGATAAGAAATTAGTTGATACAGGTGTTGAAGAATTGACCATGATAACTGGTCAAAAAGCTGTACCTACTTATGCTAAAAATTCAATTTCGAATTTTAAGTTAAGAGAAGGAATGCCTATAGGAGCTAAAGTTACACTAAGAGGAGAGAAAATGTACGAGTTTTTAGATAGATTATTATCTGTTTCATTACCTCGTGTACGTGACTTTCAAGGTGTGAAAGATAAAGGTTTTGACGGAAGAGGTAATTATACTCTTGGTGTTAAAGAACAGATTATTTTTCCGGAAATAAGTATTGATAAAGTTTCAACAATTTCCGGTATGGATATTACATTTGTAACCACTGCAAAAACGGATGAAGAAAGTTTTGAATTATTGAAAGCTTTCGGAATGCCATTTGCCAGTAAAAACAATAAATAATTATGGCTAGAAAAGCAGTAATTGCCAGAGAAAAGAAAAGAGAGAGATTAGTCGCTAAATATGCAGCTAAAAGAGCTGAGCTAAAAGCAAATGGTGACTATGAGGCTTTAGATAAATTGCCAAAAAATGCATCTCCAGTAAGATTACATAACAGATGTAAATTAACTGGTCGTCCTAAAGGATATATGCGTAAATTTGGAATCTCAAGGGTAACCTTCCGTGAAATGGCTTCACAGGGAAAGATACCAGGGGTAACCAAAGCAAGTTGGTGATTTTTAATATTTTATTTTTATAAACAAATTAATTTCTTAACTTTGCACGCCTGTTTCGGCAGAGCAACTAGAAATTATAATTAATTAAGAGATGGTAACTGATCCAATAGCTGATTTTCTTACAAGGGTTCGTAATGCTATTAAAGCAAATCACCGAATCGTAGAAGTACCGGCATCAAACTTGAAAAAAAGTATGACCAAAGTACTTCATGAAAAAGGTTATATCCTGAATTATAAATTCGAGGAAGATAACGGACAAGGTAATATTAAGATTGCTTTGAAATATGATCCTGAAACAAAAACTCCAGCTATTTCAAACTTGGAGAGAGTTTCAAAACCAGGGTTGAGAAAATACTCTGATTCTGAAAACTTGCCGAGAGTTTTAAATGGTTTAGGTGTTGCTATAATGTCAACGTCTAAAGGAGTTATCACTGATAAAGAAGCAAGAACGCTTAAAGTTGGTGGTGAAGTATTGTGCTACGTATATTAAAGAATAGAAATGTCACGAATAGGTAAAAGTCTTATAAATCTACCTCAAGATGTAACGCTTGAAATTACTAAGGATAACTTAGTAACAGTAAAGGGATCTAAAGGTACTTTAACGCAGCAAGTTGATACTGCTATTTCTGTTAAAAATACTGATGGGGTAGTACAACTAGAGAGAGCTACAGAATCTAAAAGACATAAAGCAATGCATGGTTTATACAGAGCTTTATTAAATAATATGGTTACTGGAGTTTCTGAAGGTTACAAAAAACAATTAGAACTTGTAGGTGTAGGTTATAAAGCTACTGTACAAGGTAATATACTAGAATTAAACGTAGGTTATTCTCACAGTATATTTTTAGGGTTACCTGAGGAAGTAAAGGCTTCTGCAGAAACGGTTAAAGGTCAAAATCCTATCGTTACTTTAGAAAGCTTTGATAAACAATTAATTGGACAAGTAGCTGCAAAAATCAAGTCCTTACGTACTGTTGAACCGTACAAAGGAAAAGGAATTAGATTTGTGGGTGAACAAGTTAGACGTAAAGCAGGTAAAACTGCCGCTAAATAATATTTAAAATGGCTATTAGTAAACAAGATAGACGAGCTCGAATTAAATTAGGAATTCGTAGAAAGATTTCCGGAACTGCTGAAACACCTCGTTTGACGGTATTTAAAAGTAACCGTGCCATTTATGCACAAGTAATTGATGATCTTAAAGGACATACTTTAGTTGCTGCAAATTCATTAGAATTAGGCGCTAAAAGTAATGCAGACATCGATACAGCTTCTAAAGTTGGTGAAACTTTAGCTGAAAGAGCAAAAGAAGCTGGTATCAAATCAATTGTATTTGATAGAGGTGGTTACAGGTTCCATGGTAGAGTAAAAGCATTGGCTGACGGTGCTCGTAAAGGTGGCTTAAAATTCTAAAAATATGTCTCAGAGTAATATAAAATCTGTTAGAGCAAGCGAAATCGAACTGAAGGAGAAAGTAGTAGCCATCAAAAGGGTTGCTAAAGTTGTAAAGGGAGGTAGAAGATTTAGTTTCTCTGCAATCGTAGTTGTGGGAGATGGTAATGGTGTTGTTGGTTATGGATTGGGTAAAGCCAATGAAGTAACTGATGCAATTACTAAAGGAATTGACGATGCTAAAAAGAATTTGGTAAAAGTGCCTATTCTTAAAGGTACTGTTCCTCACGAACAAATTGGTAAATATAGTGGTGGTTTCGTATTAGTGAAACCTGCTTCTCCAGGTACTGGTGTAATTGCAGGTGGTGCAATGCGTGCTGTTTTTGAAAGTGCTGGTGTGCATAACGTTTTAGCTAAGTCTAAAGGTTCTTCAAACCCACATAACGTAGTTAAGGCTACATTTGATGCGCTACTTAAATTAAGAGATCCTTATACAGTAGCGAAAGATAGAGGAATTGCACTTTCTAATGTATTTAATGGTTAATTACGATGGCTAAGAAAATTAAAGTAACACAAACAAGAAGTGTAATAGGTAGACCAAAAGACCAAAAGTTAACAATTCAAGCTTTAGGTTTAGGTAGAATTAATAAAACTGTGACTAAAGAATCAACTCCTCAAATTGAAGGTATGTTGAGAAAAGTAGATCACTTAGTTAATGTAACTGAAGGATAAGATGAAATTACATACATTAAAACCAGCAGAAGGTTCTATTAAAAATAGAAAGCGTATTGGTAGAGGACAGGGTTCTGGTGCTGCCGGTACTGCAGGAAGAGGTCATAAAGGAGCTAAATCTAGAAGTGGATATTCTTCAAAACAAGGTTTTGAAGGTGGTCAAATGCCATTACAAAGAAGAGTCCCTAAATTTGGTTTCAATAATATCAATAGAGTAAGCTACAAAGCTATCAACTTAAGTGATCTTCAAACTCTTCAAGAGAAGTATAGTGTTGACACTATTGATTTAGATTTATTGAAAAGCAAAGGACTTGTTGCTAAAAATGACTTGGTTAAAATTTTAGGAAACGGAACCTTAAAAGCAAAATTGAATGTTACTGCTAATGCATTTTCAAAAACTGCATTAGAAGCAATCGAGAAAGCTGGAGGAACTGCATCAAAAATATAATATGAATCGTTTTTTTTCTACCATAAAGAATATATTCTCTATTGAAGAGCTTAGAGATAGAATTTTAAACACCATTGGGTTTTTAATTATTTTCCGTTTAGGCTCTTTTGTAGTTTTACCAGGAGTTGATCCTTCTAAATTATCAGGGGATGCTCAAGGTATATTCGGTCTTTTAGATACCATTTTAGGTGGAGCATTTTCTAATGCATCCATCTTTGCGTTAGGTATTATGCCTTATATTTCTGCAAGTATTGTTATTCAACTTTTAACAGTTGCTGTACCATACTTCCAGAAGATGCAAAAAGAGGGAGAATCAGGTAGAAAGAAAATTACTCAAATAACTAGAGTATTGACCATTGCTATCACTTTCGTTCAAGGTGTTAGTTATGTTGCCGGAACTATTCCAAGTGAAGCAATTATGATGAGTCAAACATTTTTTACTTTTACATCAGTAATTGTTTTAACTGCAGGTACAATCTTTTGTATGTGGTTAGGAGAAAAAATTACTGATAAAGGTATAGGGAACGGTATTTCTATGTTGATTATGATAGGAATTATCTCACGTTTTCCAGGATCAATTGTTGCTGAAGCAATTTCTTTAGGAATGAGTGGTTTGTTGTTCTTTATACTTGAAATTGTAGCATTGTTTTTTGTAGTAATGGTAACAGTAATGTTAGTTCAAGCTACGAGAAGAATACCAGTTCAATATGCTAAACAGGTTGTAGGAGGAAGAGTTTATGGCGGACAACGTCAGTATATTCCTTTAAAAGTAAATGCATCTGGTGTAATGCCGATTATATTTGCACAATCATTAATGTTCCTTCCTGCTTTGTTAGCTAATTTATGGGCAGAAGATAGTGATACTGCTGCTTATATTGGAAATGTATTTTCAGACTTCCAAAGCTGGCAATACAATTTAACATTTGCATTATTAATCATAATATTTACCTTTTTATATACTGCCATCACGATTAATCCTAGTCAAATTGCAGATGATATGAAAAGAAATGGTGGTTTCGTACCAGGTATTAAACCAGGGAAAGAAACTTCAGATTTTATAGATAATATTTTAACTAAAATTACTTTACCAGGTTCAATTTACTTAGCAATAATTGCAATTTTACCTGCCTTTGTTGCTAGAGCCGGAGTAGGAACTCAATTCTCTCAATTCTTTGGTGGTACATCCCTAATCATTATGGTTGGTGTAATTTTGGATACTTTACAACAAATTGAGAGTTATTTATTGATGCGTCATTATGAAGGAATGATGAAATCAGGTAAAGTAAAAGGTAGTTCATCACAAAGAACAGCAGTAGCTTAATTAATAATTATGGCAAAACAAAGTTCAATAGAGCAAGATGGAACAATAACAGAAGCATTATCAAATGCAATGTTTCGTGTAGAATTAAGTAATGGTCATGAGGTCATAGCTCATATTTCAGGGAAGATGAGAATGAATTATATTAAAATTCTTCCTGGAGATAAAGTTAAGCTTGAGATGTCTCCTTATGATTTAACAAAAGGTAGAATAGTATACAGGTACAAATAAAAAGATTATGAAAGTTAAAGCTTCAATCAAAAAGAGAAGTGTTGATTGTAAAGTAGTCCGAAGAAACGGTAAGCTTTATGTGATCAACAAGAAGAATCCACGTTTCAAACAAAGACAAGGGTAATTATGGCAAGAGTTTCCGGAGTAGATATTCCTGATAATAAAAGGGGAGTTATATCATTGACCTACATATTTGGTCTTGGTAGAAGTTCATCAGCAAAGATTTTAGAAATGGCTGGTGTTGACGCTGATAAAAAAGTAAGTGATTGGACTGATGACGAAGCAAATAGCATTAGAACAGTCATTAGTGAAAACTTCAAAACAGAAGGTGTTTTAAAATCTGAGGTTCAAATGAGCATCAAAAGATTATTGGATATCGGATGTTATAGAGGTTTACGTCACAGAAAGGGGCTTCCATTAAGAGGGCAGAGAACAAAAAATAACTCTCGTACTCGTAAAGGAAAAAGGAAGACTATTGCAAATAAAAAGAAAGCTACTAAGTAATCATTAGATCATGGCTCAAAAGAGAAAAGATAAAGCTAAAAAAAGAGTTGTTAATGTTGAAGCTATCGGACAAGCACACATCAGAGCTTCGTTCAATAACATCATCATTTCATTAACAAACTCTACAGGTCAAGTTATTTCCTGGGCATCAGCCGGAAAAATGGGATTTAAGGGTTCTAAAAAGAACACTCCTTATGCTGGACAAGTTGCAGCTCAAAATGCTGCACAGACTGCCTATGATTTAGGTCTAAGGAAAGTTGAAGTATATGTAAAAGGACCTGGAGCAGGGAGAGATTCTGCAATCAGAACTATACAAAATACAGGTATTGAAGTAACGGTGATTAAAGATGTTACTCCATTACCACATAATGGATGTCGTCCACCTAAAAGACGTAGGGTTTAATTCATCGCTTAAGTAATTAAAGAAAATGGCTAGATATAAAGGACCAAAATCCAAAATAGCAAGAAGGTTTAACGAACCAATTTTTGGTGCAAGTAAAGCATTATCCAAAAAAGCTTATCCTCCTGGGCAACATGGCAGAGGAAGACGAAGAAAACAGTCTGAATATGCTATACAGCTTATGGAAAAGCAAAAGGCTAAATACACTTATGGTGTATTAGAAAAGCAATTTGCTAATTTGTTTGATAAGGCTTCCAGAAAGAAAGGTATTACCGGTGAGGTTTTACTTCAATTATTGGAAAGCAGATTGGATAACGTAGTTTTTAGATTAGGAATTGCTCCTACTAGAAGAGCTGCTAGACAATTGGTAGGTCATAAACATATTTTGGTAAATGGTGAGATATTAAATATCCCATCTTATCAGGTAAAAGAAAGTGATGTGATTGGTGTTAGAGAAAAATCTAAATCTTTAGAGGCCATTACTGATAGTCTTTCTTCTAATACAGCATCAAAATATTCTTGGTTAGAATTTGATAAGTCTTCAATGTCAGGAAAATTTGTAAATATTCCTCAAAGAGAAGATATTCCAGAGAATATTAATGAGCAACTAATTGTCGAGTTGTACTCAAAATAAACAGTTAATTTAAAGAAATTTTATAATATGTCCATTTTAGCATTCCAAATGCCTGAAAAGGTTGCAATGGAGAAAGCAGACGATTTTCACGGGCTTTTTACATTCAAACCATTAGAAAAAGGATATGGTGTTACAGTAGGTAATGCCCTAAGAAGAATTTTGTTATCTTCACTTGAAGGTTATGCTATAACTGGGATAAAAATTCCTGGTGTATTGCATGAGTTTTCTGCAGTTGAAGGTGTTGTGGAAGATGTTTCTGAATTAATCTTGAATCTTAAAATGGTAAGATTTAAGAAGATTGCTGAGACTGCTGACAACAAAATTAATATTTCTCTAAAAAACACTAAGGAATTCAAGGCTGGTGACATTAATAAGTTCACAACCGCTTTTGAAATCTTAAACCCAGATTTGTTGATTTGCCACATGGATGAATCAATAAATTTTGAGATAGAATTAACTATCGAAAAGGGAAGAGGATATGTTTCTTCTGAAGAAAACACATTAGTTGATCAGGTTGCAGATTATATTGCTATTGATTCTATTTTTACTCCAATTAAAAACGTTAAATACAGCGTTGAAAATACAAGGGTAGAACAAAAGACTGACTATGAGCAATTAGTTTTAGACATTGAAACTGATGGTAGTATTCATCCTGAAGTGGCTTTAAAAGGTGCTGCTAATATTTTGATCAAACACTTTATGTTGTTTTCTGACCAAAATATGGTATTGGATGCTGGCGGATCTGATGAGCCAGAAGCTGTAGATGAGGAAATGTTGCATATGCGCAAATTGCTTAAAACAGCTTTAAATGACTTAGATCTTTCCGTAAGAGCATACAATTGCTTGAAGGCTGCAGATGTTAAAACCTTAGGTGACTTAGTAGCGCTTGAAATTTCTGATATGATGAAATTTAGAAATTTCGGTAAGAAATCTTTAGCTGAATTAGAGCAATTAGTAGCTGATAAAGGTTTAACCTTTGGAATGGATTTATCCAAATACAAACTTGACGAAGAATAAGGACAATGAGACACGGTAAGAAATTTAATCATTTAAGTAGAACTGCTTCCCATAGAAACGCAATGTTATCTAACATGGCAGGTTCTTTAATCCTTTCTAAAAGGATTACTACTACTGTTGCTAAAGCAAAAGCACTAAGGAAGTATGTTGAGCCTTTATTGACAAAATCAAAAGAGGATACTACTCATAACAGAAGGATTGTATTCTCCTCTTTGAAAAATAAAGAAGTTCTTAAAGAGCTTTTTGATGAGGTAGCTACTAAAATTGCTAACAGACCTGGTGGTTACACTAGAATTATCAAATTAGGATCTAGACTTGGTGATGATGCTGAAATGGCCTTGATTGAGTTAGTAGATTACAATGAGATGTTACTAGGTGGTACTGAGAAGAAAGAAAAGAAAACTACTAGAAGAAGCCGTAGAGGTGGTGGTTCTAAATCTGCTTCTGCTAAATCAGAAGGTACTGCTACTGAAGCTAAAGAGTCTAAAGAAGAGGCTCCAAAAAAAGAAGCTAAGCAAGAGGATGCTCCAAAAGCTGAAGCTAAAAAAGCTGAACCTAAAAAAGAGGATGCTCCTAAAGCTGAGAAAAAAGAAACAAAATCTGAAGATAAATCAGATGAGAAAAAGGGAGATGAATAGTCTTTCTACTAATAGATTTAATAAAAGGGATTGGATATTTATTCAATCCCTTTTTTTTTATTTATTTTTGTCTCAATTTAAATAAAGCTCCTTTTCATTTTCAATTTCAGAATAAGATCTGATGAAGTATAAAAACAAAAACAAAGCAATTTTACTTTTAGAAGACGGAACTGTCTTTCACGGCAAATCAATCGGTTTTTCTGGTACCAAAGGTGGTGAAATCTGTTTCAATACAGGAATGACGGGTTATCAAGAGGTATACACCGACCCTTCTTATTACGGACAGATTATGGTTAACACCAATGCACACATAGGGAATTATGGCGTGCACCCTGATGAATCCGAATCAGATAGTCCTAAAATTTTTGGTGTTGTAATTAATGCCTTTTCGGATGATTACAGCAGAGGTCAGGCAGTAGATAATTTAAATAATTATCTAGTAAAACATGAAATCCCTGGGATTTGTGATGTGGACACTCGAAAAATTGTGAGGCATATCCGAAACAAAGGAGCAATGAATGCCATCATTTCATCTGAAATATTAGATGTTGATGAATTGAAAAAAGAATTAGCTAAAGTTCCTTCAATGGAAGGTTTAGAGCTTTCTTCTTATGTCACTACAAAGGAGCCTTATGAAATGGGGCAAGATGATGGTGTAAAACTAGCAGTAATGGACTATGGGATCAAAAGCAGTATTTTAAAGCAATTGATTCAGCGTGGTTTTAGATGTAAAGTTTTTCCTTCTAATGCCACTTTTAAAGAAACAGAAGAATGGAAACCTCAAGCATATTTTTTATCAAATGGACCTGGCGATCCAGGGGTGATGACAGATGCTATTAATAACAGTAAACAAATAATTGAAAGCGGCAAGCCTTTATTTGGTATTTGCCTCGGTCATCAGTTAATTGCATTGGCAAATGGAATTAAAACCTTTAAAATGCATAACGGGCATAGAGGCCTAAATCAGCCAGTGTTAAATACAGAATCTGGAAGAAGTGAAATTACTTCCCAAAACCATGGCTTCAGTATTGTTACTGAAGATGTAGAAAAATCATCCTTAGTGGTAGCCACACATATAAACCTAAATGATAATACTGTGGAAGGTCTAAGAATGAAGGATAAGAAAGTTTTTTCTGTACAATATCACCCTGAATCATCTCCAGGGCCACATGATTCCAGATATCTATTCGACCAATTTATTTCATTAATCAACTAATAAAACTATGAGTATAATAGAGAACATTCACGCAAGACAAATATTGGATTCAAGAGGGAATCCTACGGTAGAAGTAGAGGTATTTACGGCAAACGGAGGATTCGGTAGAGCCGCAGTTCCATCTGGTGCAAGTACAGGTATTCACGAAGCTGTAGAATTAAGAGATAAGGATAAATCCATTTTCATGGGAAAAGGGGTTTTGAAAGCTGTTGATAATGTAAATGGTGCAATTGCTGAAGAACTAATCGGTTTTTCTGTATTTGAGCAGAATCTTATCGACAAAATCATGATCGAATTAGACGGAACTGATAACAAAGCAAAGCTAGGAGCTAATGCTATTTTAGGGGTTTCTATGGCTTGCGCAAAGGCAGCAGCACAACTATCGGGTCAATCGCTTTATAGATATATTGGTGGTGTAAATGCCAATACTTTACCAGTTCCAATGATGAATATCTTGAATGGCGGTAGTCATGCAGATAATAAAATCGATTTTCAAGAATTCATGGTAATGCCAGTTAATGCTGAATCATTTTCTGAAGCTTTAAGAATGGGAACTACGGTTTTCCATCACTTGAAAGAAGTATTGAAAAGTAAAGGCTTGTCAACCAATGTTGGTGATGAAGGTGGATTTGCTCCAAATATTGAATCCAATGAACAAGCTATTGAGGTGGTATTAACTGCTATTGAAAAAGCAGGTTTTAAGCCAGGTGAAGATATCTTTATCGCTTTAGATGCCGCGGCTTCTGAATTCTATGATGAGGGTAAAAAGAAATATGTGTTTGAAAGTACAGGTGACGAGCTAACTTCTGAAGAAATGGTGGCTTATTGGAAAACTTGGACTGACAAATATCCAATTCTTTCAATTGAAGATGGAATGCAAGAAGATGATTGGGAAGGTTGGGAGAAACTCACTCGTGAAATCGGTAGAACTGTTCAGTTGGTAGGAGATGATCTTTTTGTTACTAATACAAAGAGATTACAAAGAGGTATTGATGAGAAAATTGGAAACTCAATTCTGATTAAAGTAAACCAAATTGGTACTTTAACTGAAACAATCAATGCTATTAGAATGGCGGATAAGGCTTCTTATAAGAATATCATATCTCACCGTTCTGGAGAAACAGAAGATACTTTTATTGCTGATTTAGCAGTAGCAATGGGGTCAGGTCAGATTAAGACCGGTTCAGCTTCTCGTTCTGATAGAATGGCGAAATACAACCAATTATTAAGAATAGAAGAAGAATTAGGTGAAATGGCTTATTTCCCTGGTATTAACTTCTAAAATATTATATTTTCAATTAAAGGCTATTGGTGATTTCGCCAATAGCCTTTTTTACTTTTAGGCGAAATCATTTTTTTATATTACTTTTAATGTATCAATAGCAATGAGTTTCATGGATAGGATTCCGAAAATATTTAAGAATTTTTATTTCATAGCAGCATCAGTATTTCTGCTTTGGATGTTGTTCATTGATGGCAATGACTTGATTTCTCAATGGAGACTTGCCTCCAAATACAATGATTTACTTAAGGAAAAGGAATATTATCAAGAGAAAATCAAGGAAGTGGAATTGGATAGGGAAGGATTGATGAGCGATGATGAATTGTTAGAAAAATTTGCTAGAGAAAGATACTTAATGAAAAAAGAATCTGAAGACCTTTTCGTTATTGTTGAAAAAGAATAAATATTGAAAAAGCTCGTTGTATTTTCCTTTCTGTTTATTGGTTTGATTGCTTTCTCAAGTCAAACAGTTTCTGGCCAGAAGTATATTGATGAAAGCTCTGACTTTATGGATAGACTCTATTTTGGAGGTAATTTTGGACTTCAGTTTGGTAGTTTTACTCATATTGAGGCATCTCCCATTGTTGGTTATATGATTAATGATAAGCTTTCAGTTGGTGTTGGAGTGATTTATCAATATTTCAGAATTAGAGGAAATAGTCAGATTGGCGATTATGAAACCAATATCTATGGAGGTAAACTTTTCGGGCGCTATAATATCTCTCAGCAGTTATTTGGATATACTGAATATGAGAATATTAATAGGGATTTTAGACCCACACTCTCATCTGATTTAAGTAGAATTTGGGTGCCTGCTTTATTTATTGGAGGAGGCTATTTTCAACCAATTGGCAATAATGCAGGCTTTACTGTAATGGCATTGTATAATCTGTTGCATTATCCTGGTCGCTCTCCTTATAATTCACCTTTTGTTTTTCGATTAGGATTTACTATTTAGGTTCTTTAAACCACGAAAGGTAGCTAAAAGCTACTTTTAGTTTGACTCACTGATTGACACAGAACCTTTTTGAAAATTCTACAGAATCTCAATAGTTGAAAGAAAACAGCCTTTGGCTGTCTGTCATATTGTATTCTTTAGATATTGAGATGAGCTAAAATAATCTTGAAATTTCAAGCCGAATTTATTTCCTATTTCACTCAGATCTTCAACTACTGCTGGCAACAAAGGTATTCCATTCACTTTCCTCTCCGTACTAATTTCCCTTTCTGGATCTCCTGGTATCAATACTTTATCATTCTCATCAGTGGTTTCTGATTTTCTGAATGTATCAATCCAATTATCCATGTGGGATTTGAATTCATCCGCAGGACGGAAAGCATCAATTCGCATAGCGCCTAAGAAATGGCCTAATCCTTCACCTACAGGGTTCTCCTTTAAGGGCAAAAAGCTTACGAACGGAGGAGCCCAAGGCCCATAATTAGCGCCAGAGAGTACTGCTGAGAAAATATCAACTATAGAGCCGAGAATGTATCCTTTATGTCCTGAGTGCTCTCTTGATCCGCCTAAAGGAAGCATGCTTCCACCTTTCTTCAAAGCATCCACATCTGTAGTTCCTTTTCCATCTTTATCCTGCACCCAGCCCAAAGGAGCTTTTTCATTCTTTCTTTTGAGCACCTCAAGTTTGCCATTAGCTACCGTAGTAGTCGCAAAATCTGCTACATAAGGAGGTTGGTTTTTCGTGGGGATAGCAATGGAAATTGGGTTAGTACCCAATAATCTTTCCTTTGAAAAGGTAGGGGATACTAAAGGGCTTGCATTCGTCATCGACCATCCAATCATATCTTTTTCCAATGCCATCATGCTGTGGTGTCCCGCAATGCCATAATGGTTAGAATTTTTTACTGATACCCAACCGGTACCCACTTTTTCTGCCTTTTCCATGGCTATTCGCATGGCAAAAGGTGCAACCACTAATCCTAATCCTTTATCGCCATCAATTACAGCCGTGCTGGGCGTTTCATGAACAATCTTGATATTGGGTTTTGCATTTATTCTACCTTCTTCCCATAACCTGATATAGCCATGTAGACGAGCTACTCCGTGGGAATCAACACCGCGTAAATCAGCATTCACTAGAACTTCTGCAGCTTCCTCAGCTTCATTTGACGGACAACCCATTTTAATGAATACATCCTTCACGAAATTTTGCAAGGCTTTGTAATCAAATAAATTCATTAGGATAATTTTATTTCATTTGATAATATGGCATCCAATAAACCTTCTTTTAAAGCATAAGTGGATACTTTAATGTCAATAAATTCATTGTTCTCAATTAGGAATTGAATCAAACAAACGGCTACCACTATCATATCCACTCGCATTTCAATCATGCCGGGTATAGCCATTCTTTCTTCTCTGGTTTTGTGAATGATTTCATTGAAAATACGGTCGAAATCTTCCAAAGAAAGTGAGAAAGCAACATCTTCAGGTTTTTCAATTCCTTTCTCCTTATAGTCAATATCTATCAAAGTATCGAAAGTACCTGAGGAGCCAATCAAATGGTGTGGTTGGTAGATATCCATTTTCACCTTAAGTTCTTCCAATTCCTTTCTTAAATAATCATCAAGCTTTTCAATGTCTTTTGGTAAAATAGGATCGTGTTTATGGAACTTATCGAGAAGTCTTTGAGCACCAATCTCAAAACTTTGCATCCAGAAAACTTCAATATTATTACAAATAATAAATTCAACACTTCCACCCCCAATGTCCATAATTAGGGCAGGTTCAGGACCTATTTCTAAGGCTTTTTTAACTCCCTGATGAATGAATTTTGCTTCATCCATACCAGATATCAATTGGATTGAAATACCAGTAGCATCATAGATATTCTTCATAACTTCCGTTCCGTTCGATGCATTTCGCATTGCTGATGTTGCACTGGCAAATATTTGCTCAACTTGCTCTTCCTTAATTTTATCTTTGAAATAGAGCATAGTTTTGATTGCACGTTCTTCAGCAGATTTGCTGATTTTACCCTCACTAATTCCTCCTTCACCAAGCTTAACCGCTATTTTTTCCTTGTGAATAATTTTCTCTTCCCCATCCTTAACTTCTACAATGAGTAAGTGAAAAGTATTGGTGCCTAAATC
Source organism: Bacteroidota bacterium (assembly GCA_003973485.1). Lineage (GTDB taxonomy): Bacteria > Bacteroidota > Bacteroidia > Cytophagales > Cyclobacteriaceae > Marivirga. The sequence goes on from QNXU01000269.1 coordinate 25,879, forward strand.
TATAATGGCTATTTTATCCATAGTTTTGTACCTGCCTAAAAACAATGCGCAATATAGTATTTAGTAGGCAATTGGCAATTGCATTATTTGTTTCACTTATTAAATCTTTCAGTTTGCGATCAAAGCCTCCATTAGCTTTAATATTATTTATAACTTTGCTGAGGATTTTTAAATCGCTTTTAGCGATGATCACTAGGTGTATGCGTCAACTTTTAAATTTACTATTTACAATCTCGTTTTTCACCATGCTTTCGAGCTGTGCATTCCATGTGCTTACGGCTGATAAGTTTTTGCAGAAAAATGAAATGGCTAAGGCTAAAAGGCGTATTGATAAGGCGGTGGAAAAAGAGGCGGAAAATCCTGCAGCTCAATTTATGCTGGCGAAATATTACAGCCATCCTGTTTGGTCTTTTGATGCCGTAGATTCTGCCCACCTTTACAATCAATTGGTAAGCGATACCTACCCAAAATTGAATGTTGAAATCACTGAGAAATTAGCTAAAAAGGGTTTAGATAGCATGGCTATAGTTGAGCAAGCTTTAATTATTGATAGCTTGGCTTATGAAAAAGCTGCTTCCATTCACACAGAAGAATCATTCAATCATTATCTCAGTAATTATCAATATTTAACTTTTCAGGAAAAGGCAATAGAATTAAGAAATAAGGTAGCTTATGAAAGCGCTATTGCACAAAATACCACACAAGCAGTAAGCGAGTTTTTTAAAAAATATCCCGATGCACCTCAAGCCCAGAAAGCTCGGAATGTATTTGAAACCCTTTATTATGAAAAGAAAACGCAGGATAAAGAACTCATTAATTATCAAGAATATTTAGAAGAGCGCCCTCAAACTGAATTTTCAGAAGAAGCCGCAAACATAATTTTAAATATGATAAGTGCTGGAGCCGATTCTTCTGATTATAGGCAATTTATTAATCAATATGATGAATTTAGTGCTTCAGAAATAGCGCAATCAATTCTTGATGGCTTGAATTATGAAGATAAGGTGCCGGATTTACTGACTCACAAGAAAGATAGTCTTTATTATTTCTATAATTTAGAGGAAGAAAAATTACTTGATTATCAATTTGAAAAGGTAATGCCTGATTCTTGCTTTTTTATCAAAAAGCCTTTCATTTTAAGTGAGCACAGAAACACTATTTATGCATATTTAAAATCCGGAGAGAGGGTAGGTGAGTTTAAAATCAATTCTATTGATAATTTGCCGTCTGGTTTTTTTAAAATTAATGATTTCGGTCGAGAAAGACATTTGATCCATTTTAGCTTAAATAAGCAATTGAATTTAAAAGCTTTAGACTTTCTATTCTTGGATAATTTTCACTTGGCGAAGAGAGAGCTGAAGGGATGGCAATTGATTTCTGTTTTAAATGAACCTATCTTAAAGCAGCCCGTGGACAGCATTTGGAAAGAGCATGATGTTTTCTTTTTCAAAAAAGGAGAGGATATGGCGGTGGCTTCTGCTGCTAATTTCAAAAAAACGGGCAAAGATGATTTGAAATCTTTGAGCTTTCTTTATGATGATTATGAATGGATAGATGAGCAATATCTAAGATTGTATTCTAATGATTATGAAACTATTTTAGATAGCAAATCAAAGGTTATTTTTCCTTTGGAGAAAGCTGAATTTGATTTCTTTGATGAGTTTTGGGTTAAAGAAAAGGAAGGAGAAATAAAGTTTTTGGATAGAAATAGAAATCCTATTTTTGAAGAAAATATTGATGATTTTCAATATAAATCTGGCGTTATTGCACTTCAAAAAGATAGCCTGTGGTCTGTTTTTACCAATGGACTGAAAGGCTTTCCAAAATTTCAATATGATTCTGTTAGAATCTTTAATGCTTGGGTGACTTTTGCAGTTCAAGATTCTACCGAATATTTGCTTTTTCAATCAGGTGAAAAAATCCAATTGGAGGAAGAGGAGTCTTTCAGGATTTTGAAGAATTATAATGTTGCTTTTTCCGATGTGTCGGATCAAATCAGATTTATTGAGATTTCTAATAAGCAAGGATATTTCAAATTGTATAATGGTATTGGTAGAAAAATTAAAGAGGGTGAAAATCTTGATATTAATATCTTAACTCCACAATTAATTCAAATTCATCAGAATAGAAAGAAGCAATTGATTGATTCTGCAGGTATTGAAATAGAGATTGAAAATGCAGATGCTTTTGGAGCTTATCAGAATGGATTAATCCCTGTTTTACAGAGTCAAAAATTTGGTGCTTTGATAGTGGACAGCCTGGAGCTCATTCCTGCACATTCACAAAGTAAATTGGAAGTATTCTTGAAAGACTCGCTCTATATTTTCAAGGAAGATAATTTATTGGGAATAAGTGATGCCTCGGCAGAAATATTATTAGAAGCAGATTTTGAAAGCATAGAATTTTTTAATGATTCCACCGCCATAGTAGAGGAGGAGGGAGAAATTGGTATTTTAAATATTTACCAAAATGAATACTTACATGAAGAGCTAGACACTTGGGAAAGAGTGCCCTTTAAGGATGAGCAATTTTTTATCGTCCGAAAAGGAGCAGGATACGGAGTTTTGAATCAACTTGGAGAGGAAATCATTCCGTTTATTTTCAACGAGCTTCAAGCTTATGAAAGTAAAGATAAATTATACTGGCTAGCAGAGCGCAGGCTTTCTGAAATCAATTATATCGTAATTGCCTATTTTGATAAGAATGGTAAAGTACTATTCAAAGAAGGGCTGAACTTTGATGATTATTTAGAGACTGCTTGTGATTAACTGGCCCCTGTCCCCCCCCAATGGAGGAACGCATGGAATGGCTATTGTTTTTTAATTTGTCAGAGTAGCGGCTTCATCTATCGGTCAGACGGTGGAAAACCGTCAGACCATGGGTAGCTTTTTTTAAATCTGTGAGACTTCTTCATTTCCCCAGAAGGGGGGTAAGGAGGCTTTTAATCTGAAATTCCTATCATAACTCGGTTCAAATTTTTAATTTGCAGAAAATTATAATTTAGTTTCAATGAAAAGGTATTTAAGCGGAGCTTTAGCTCTATTAATTCTATATTCTTGCCAACCAGCCCAAAAGCAAGAGCAAAAAGTAAAAAAGCCTAAATTAGTAGTGGGTATCGTAATTGATCAATTGCGTCACGATTATTTCGAGCGATATGCGGATAATTTCGGGGAAGATGGTTTTAAGAGATTAATTTCTGAAGGATTTTATAATCATAACACCCACTATAACTATATCCCAACATTTACAGGGCCAGGGCATGCCTCCGTTTATACTGGTACTACACCAGCAACACACGGTATAATTGCGAATAATTGGTATGACAAAAACATCAAAACATCAGTTTATTGTGCTGAGGATACTTCAGTTTATACCATCGGTTCTACTTCTGAGGCTGGATTAATGTCACCACACAGAATGTTAAGCTCTACCATTACAGATGAATTGGGCTTGGCGACCAATTTCAAATCAAAAGTTATTGGGATTTCCATAAAGGATAGAGGTTCTATTTTACCAGCAGGACATAAGCCAACGGGTTCTTTTTGGTATGATAAAAGTAATGGGCATTTTGTAAGCAGTAGCTATTACGGAAATGAAGAATTACCAAGCTGGCTACAAGAATTCAATAATCGAAATTTGGCAGATGACTATTTGAATCAAACTTGGGAGCTTTCCATGCCATTGGAAAAATACACTCAATCCACTGCTGATGATATGCCTTACGAAATGACCGTTAGAGGAAAAGAAAATCCCGTTTTTCCTTATGACTTAAAAGCGCTAAGAGCAGAAAACGGAAACTTCGGCTTGTTGCCAAATACTGCTTTTGGTAATACCATTTTAGCTGATTTAGCCATTGCCACTATGGAAGGAGAAGAAATGGGGCAAGATGATATCACTGATTTTTTAGCTTTAAGTTTTTCTTCCACTGATTATATTGGCCATGGATTTGGTCCGCGCTCAGTGGAGGTTCAAGATACTTATATTAAGTTGGATAAAGAGATTGGCCGATTATTTAAGCATTTAGATGAAAAAGTGGGTAAAGGAAATTACCTGATTTTTGTGACATCTGATCACGGATGTGCGGAAGTGCCTGAATATTTGCAAGCTAATAAAATTCCGGCTGACCATTATGATGGAAAAGCTTATGTGAAAAATATGAGCAATGCCTTAAATCAGAAATTTGGTGCAGGGGAATGGATAGAAGATTTTTCAAATGAGCAGTTTTTCTTGAATCATGAGTTGATAGCAGAGAAGAATATTGACTTGGATGCGATCAGGAAATTTATGGTTAATGAAGTCTTGAAATTAGAGGGAGTAGCAGAAGCTTATTCAGCTAGCGATATGCAAAGCGCTGAATTTACAAATCATAAAGCAGCAGCCTTGCAAATGGGGTATAATTTTAAACGCTCTGGGGATGTTTTATTAATATTAGAACCCGGCTGGTTTTATCAAACTCGTTCTGCCACTACTCACGGAACTGGCTATGCCTACGATACCCATGTGCCTTTGATTTGGTACGGCTCAGGTATCAAAAGCGGAAGATCTTACAAAAGACAAAACATAGACGATATAGCCGTAACTTTGGCTCATATTTTAGGAACTAGCTTACCAAATAGCGCAACAGGTGAACCTATTGAGGAGGTTTTGGAATAGTGTTATCCGTTGAGTTAAACGTTTAATTCTACGGTTACAGCCTTTCAAGTTGATTTTAAACCAATTTGAAAGGCTTTTTTATTAACTATTAATTCAGTAGATTGCAAAGGATATAATAGATATGTAGTCACTAAGGGGTAACTATATTTAAATATAATCACCCCATGATTAAAATATTCAATTGTTATGCACCACATAGCATTGATTAAGGATTATTCAAAATTTCATGTATCTTTGAATTATGGTTGAATTGGTTCAAAATAAACTTGATGAGATTGTAGACGCATGTAAAAAACATCATGTGATTGCTATTGCTTTGTTTGGATCAGCTGCAAAAAATGCTATAAATGAAGACAGCGACATCGATTTTCTCGTTGAATTTTCTGATGAAATTGACGTTTTGGACTATGCTGATAACTATTTCTCTTTATTACATCACCTTCAAGAAATTTTAGATAGGAAAGTCGATCTCGTATCTACCAAATCACTGAAGAACCCAATTCTCAAACAAGAGGTATACCAGTCAAAAGTAGATTTGTATGCAGCCTAAACTACTCAAATACATTTTAGACATTGAGAGTGTTATCGAGGAGATCGAATCTATTAAGCAGAAAACTCAAAATGACTTCAACAATTTTTCTAATGACATTATTTTGCAACGGGCTATAGAGAGGGATTTAGAAATTATTGGCGAAGCCATTAGGAAAATCATTGGCATTAACCCAGACGTTCAAATTACAGCCTCTAAAAACATCATTGGATTGAGAAACATTATTTCACACGCTTACGATTCGGTTGAACCAGAGATGTTATGGGGAATAATTCAAAGGAATGTTCCTGTTTTAGCTGACGAAATCCGAGCATTAAAAGGTGCATAACATTTGCTAAAAATGCATTTGCTTACTGCTTCTAGCAAAGTGAAGAGGTAAATTCCCACAAAGCCAAACAGATGATTTCATTTAGATTTAGGGCAAGCATTCAGGAAGGTCTTTTTCTTTTCTCTTACAATAATTGGGGATATGGTTTGGCTTCGCTACTTTAGTATTTCATCAGCGAAGTGTAGCAAACGCATTTTAGCTTGGCGTTGCCAACTATAATCTGCAATTTGAAATACCCCCCCCCATTAAGTTATATTCTTACTACTCTGTATTTCGTGAACATACGAAGCTAAATGTATTCAATTCAGCTTTCAAAAAATGTACTGCTTCTCAAAATCCTTTAATAAAAGTTCTCTTTTTAAGAACTAAATTTATATTTTTGCTGTAATTATGAAGCTTTTAAATGGATAGAATATTTGCTAAAAGAACCTTAAGAGAATTTTGGGAAAAACATGCTGACGCTGAACAATATCTCAAAACATGGTATGATACAGCTATGAACAGTAAGTGGAAAACCCCGAATGACGTGAAAAACACTTATGCAAATGCTAGTATACTAAAAGAGGAACGAGTTGTATTTAACATCAAAGGAAATTCATACCGACTTGTAGTAAAGTTCAATTTTGAAAAGCAGTGGATATTTATCCGCTTTATTGGAACGCATGCCGAGTACGATAAAATTGATGCTAACAACATTTAAATAGATAATTATGACACTAAAGCTTATAAAAACAGATGTCGAATATCAAGAGGCCCTCAACAGACTTGAAGAAATCTTTGATGCTAAAATTGGAACTCCAGAAAGTGATGAAGCTGATATTCTAGGACTTATTATTGATGAATACGAAAAAAAGCATTACCCGATAGATGCCCCAGACCCCATTGAAGCAATTAAAATTAGAATGGAGGAGATGGATTTGAAACAGAAGGATTTAGTCGGTGTAATTGGTGGAAAAAGTAGGGTGTCTGAAATTCTTAATCGAAAGAAAAAGTTGACTGTTGATATGGTTCGCAGCTTGGCTTTAAGATTAAATCTATCAGCGCAAATTCTAATAAACGACTACAAGCTAATAAAATAATAAAATTGGCAACATCTAAGCTCTAATGATGCGCGCTAAGGGCGCGGTTCTTTAGAGCTTCTGTTTAGCTCAACTTCCAAACCTGCACTGAACCTGCTACCTTTGACCGGACGGTAAGTTAAGCTTAAAATGCTCATAATATTTAAATTTTATATCATGAGCTTAACGCTCCGGGCAGGTGAAATACTTCAGCTACCGGAGGTTGAGTTCAACATCCTGTAATAAATCATGGCTGTTCAGTGCGTACCGAAACTGTGGCTCTTTGTAGAAAGCCCGCCAATCCTAAGGATTGCTGCGGTAGTTAACGCAAATTTTTATACTTTTAATCAGCCACGAATTTATACAGTGGCGTTACAGACAATCTCCCATGAATTACTCCTTACTAAAGTCAATATTTTTAATTTTCACAATACCTGTTTTCGGTCAGCCTGACAAAATACAAAACCTTTAGAAGTAATGATTTTCAAGACTATAAAATACCTAATACTTTGTGTTATCTACTTTGTACTTATATCCTCTTGTAAAAAAGCTGAAACAGAAGAAGAAATAAGTAAATTGATTGTAGGAACTTGGAAAACTCAAACTGGCGGAGGAGGTTTTACTAAACCAAAATACTATCATTATATGGAATTTACTGAGGATGAAAGATACCTAGAAGTACATACTGAAGGAGAAATTGAAGATTTTAATAATGATTTAACAGTCGCCTTAGAGGTAACAGCTTTTCCTGGGATTTCATTAGAAGATAGTGTTTATTATGAAATTGACAATGGTACTATCATTTTTAGTACAGATAAATCCAATTTACCTTATCCCAATTTTGTTCCAAATAATAAGGAAATTAATTGGTTAAAACCAAACAAACTTAATATTGAAGAGGACAAATATGAAAAACATTAGTCTTTTAACTTATTTATTTCTAATAGTCATACAATATTCAAAGTAGAAATTCACTTTAAATAGGGCTAAAATTAAGCATCAAACGCAGTCTCAGATAAGCAACAAAGAACCAATGAACCAATACCTAAAATCCATCCAAGACAACCTCTTCAATAAATGTGGATTAACACTTTCAGACTTCATAACCGAAACAGAATGTAAAAAAATGAATTGCCTTGATTTTAAAGGTTATAAATTGTATTTTCTTTAAAATTTCGAGTATGAAGAATTTTCGCCTACCAAGAAAAACCAAAAAAGCACTAAAAGGAAACTTATGGTTGTATCCTGCAGATGAAAAAGGGAATTCATTAATGGCTCATCCTACAAAATACCAAAAAGACTATTCAGCATTGAAGAAAGGTATAGTGAGGAATTTAATTGACCCTAAAAAAAGCCGAGCTAGAAGAAAAGCATTTAGAGAGAGATTAGATAAAGAAAATTATATTAGTGACGAAGAGCTGAAACGTTATGTGGATGATATCATTCGAGAAGATCTTAGAAATTCTTCCTACAATACATTGATTAAGGCTAAAAATCATCCTAAGGCTGTAAAAGCATATTTTAATTTTGTTAATGCCTACCAAATATTTTCTGGTGGTGAAGATTCTTATGGCAATATATGTTGTATGGCAATTGATAGTGCAAGGGCTTTATTGAAAGAACCCAAAAAGAGAAAGAAGTAATCGGCCTTGAATTAATTTGAGTGCAAGAGATAGATTTTTTAATCTAGTTAGAGATATTCAAAATATAAATCCTCATGATCTTACCCGAACATAAAATAAAAGAAATTGTAGATTGGTTAGGGACTGGAATGCTGGTGTTCTACCATAAAGAAACCGGTGATGTTCTATATCACCCTGATCCAGATAATCCATACTTTGAACCCGAACTTTGGCAAGACCAAATAGACGAAATTGAAAAGGATCGGGATAAATATCTAAAATTCGAATCTATGGATTCTCGCCAATCTTTTAAAGTAATGGAGCATTTTGCTGATTCATTATCGGATTTGAAATTTAAAGGAATGCTTTATGACCGACTTTCAAGAAAAAAGCCGTTTCAAAATTTCAAAATGCTGGTTGAGAGTTCAGATTATCGACAGGATTGGTTTGATTTCAGGGATAATGCTAGTATTGAATGGATGAAAGAGCAACTTGAAGGTTATGAATAATGTTTTCTCAAAGAGAATTTTTTTGACGGAGGTTGATTATTTATTTTTGCACCTTAATTGTTTTATCTATGTACTATACTTTCCATTATTCAAAGCCATTATTTTTATCTATTGTTCTATGTTTATGTTGTACTTTGATTTTTGATTCTTCTGCTCAAAAATCTGATTATAAGGAATTTAAGTTTGTTTATGATGTTAAAATTAACGGCCTTAAAGAAGCAGGAGTTGAATCTCAATTGCTTCAGATAAAGAAAGCTCAAGAAAACATTAATGATTCCATTTTAGAAGAAATCAGCTATTGGAATAATGCTTATCCTTCCTACAGATGGCATCAAATTTTGATGGAAATAGGTGATGATTTTCAAGGACATAAAAATGGAGGACGGGTGGCTATTATTCATTTAGCTATTTATGATGCTTTGGTGGAAGTTTGGAAGCAAAAGCAAAAAATAGAACAAAAAGCCCCTTACGAAATTGACTCACAATTAGTCTCTTATGGTAAGAAATTTGAATACTCCTCTTTTATTTGCGAATGGAGTGCTGCGGCTGGGGCTGCCCATCAAATCATTATTTATTACTTCCCTGAAAGTAAATTAAAAGCAGATTCTCTGTTATTTCAGTTTAAAGAAGCTCGACTCAAAACAGGACTTCAATTTCCATCAGATATTGAATATGGACTAGAAATTGGTGAGGCTATTGCTGAAAAATATATTGAATATGCTCAAACAGATGGAACAAAAAAGATATGGTCAGGCGAAGTCTCCAAAGGCAAAAATTTATGGTTGGGAACTCCCAGTAAATGGGATCCGATGAAGGCAAAATGGAAGCCTTTGACATTGGAAACCCAAGATCAGTTTAGACCACAACCACCACCCAATGATTGGGAGGAGGATATGGAAGAGCTGCGAGAATTTAATGAAAACCATAAAAGCAGTGATATTGCATGGAAATGGAAAAGCCAACCTATTTATGATAGATTAATTGAAAGAAAAATTTTAGAGTATAAATTAAATTCTTTTGAATCGGCTTATGCTAATGCCCTTTTTCATACTGCTCGTTTTGACGCTACCATTGCAGCTTGGGATGGGAAATACCATTATTGGACTATCAGGCCTTTTCAATATGACCCAGAATTTAAGCCCATTTTAATTGACACCCCAAATTTTCCAGGTTATCCTGCTGGGCATACCACCGTTGCCGGAGCTTTGTCTGAGGTATTATCAAATTTATTTCCAAGAGACAGTGAAGAGTTCCGAAAACTAGCACTAGAATGCTCGGAATCACGATTTGAAGGGGGAGTTCATTTCAGAACTGATAATGAGGTTGGTTTGGAAGTTGGTAAGAGAGTAGGAAAGTATGTGATGGAGAATTTTTAGAAATTAGAATAGCTAACATAATGACTGAACTTTATTTTAAAATTCTTTAAATTGAGAACTGAACAACCTTTTAACTATGAAAGCAAAATCTGCTGAAAATTCAAGAACAACTATTACTGAATTGATGATTCCATCTTATGCTAATTTTGGAGGCAAAATTCACGGAGGAATTTTACTTTCCTTGATGGATAAGGTGGCTTATGCTACGGCTACTAAGCACAGTGGTGCTTATTGTGTGACTGTATCAGTTGATAATGTAGATTTCCTGCAGCCAGTTGAGGTCGGAGAACTGGTTTCCATGATGGCTTCGGTAAATTATGTGGGCAATTCCAGTATGATAATTGGCATAAAGGTAATAGCAGAGAATGTGAAAACAGGTTTAGTAAAGCATACCAATACCAGTTATTTCACCATGGTGGCTAAAAATGATGACGGTAGTTTGATGACAGTGCCCTCCTTAATCTTGAACACAAAAGATGATGTAAGAAGATTTGCAGAAGCAGTTAAAAGAAAGCAATTAAGAAAAGGTTATCAAGAACAAATGGAGGCTGAAAAATCTGCTTTCACTTTTGAGAAACAGAAAGAGTTGATTGTTGATCAGCGGTGTGAAGTCCATATTGAAGAAAAAAAGTAAGCTTGTCCCCTATTAAAAAGCTTACTTTTTCAGATATGTATTATGATTGTTTAGACTTCAACCATTCTTTTGCTTCATCTACAGTTTTGAATGTTGCCATTTCCAAATGACCCCCAATATTCATATTTAATTCTTTTGCAGACATTTCTGAAAAAGTGTTTTGAGAGACTACATGCGCATAATACTTTAACCCTGCTTCAATAACTTTAGGAATCAATACTGATTCAATCCAATCCATTGCTTGAGTCCATGGACCAGTGGATTTACTATCGTCATTTAATAAATAAGGACACTTCGTTTTTTTAACTAAATCAGCAAAGTCTAATCCCCAGCTTTTTATGGCGTCAACATTAGCATAACCTTCCCAATCGCAAAAAATCCAATTGTTTTCCTCTTGAAATTCTGTCTTGCAAATAACTCTGTCAAGGTTGTTTTTGGTATTAAATTTCATTTCAATAAAGTAGTTTTAAAGTTTAACATGTTTTTAATTTAATATTAAAACAAATAAACTAAAATTATAAGAACCTTAAAGTTTATATTTGATGGGTTTAATACATGGGCGGTAATTTTTTTATAAGTATAGGAGGGTAGAGCGTTATGAAAAAAATAATTTTAATAATATCGGTAATCGTTATAGGGTTGATGTTTTACTCACTAAATGAAACCGAAAATATTAATTCTTTAGAGGGAGATTTTAAAGAGTTGGCTTTTAAAAGAAATGAAAATAATACGGGGCCAATCCAACGCGTTTACGCTTTCTCTATCGAAGATACTTTGTGGTCTGAAATGAAAAAACATGCCGATTTATTACCTCATACCAAATATGGATCTACTGAAGTTTATTACTTCTTAGAGGAGCAGATTTCAGAAGTTGAATTGAACCTTAGCTTAAAAGGTATAAATCAAGAAGCAAAATCAAAATGTATGGCTCAGGCTATAAAAGATGGCCAATCAAGATTGATATTTAAAAAGAACCCTTTTTAATCTGCTTTAATACTTTAACAAAACTTTCCAAGCTTCCATCACTTTGTTCTCTTCTAGTAATTGATGAGCAATTTTATGTAAATCATCTGCATTGTTTTTATCATATTTGACAGAAATCATTACGCTCTCTAATTCTGAAGCTACAGGTATTTTCTCAATATTGCCTAATTTCCCTAGGTCATTTCCTGATAGGATATCACTATTTTTTATCTCTTCAGGCAAAGCATCAACTCCAATTCCAAGCTTTTGCAATGGTTTCTCTACTTCGAATAATGCATTCTTAGAACGGCTATACCAATTTCCGCCTAATCTTCCTATAGGATCCAATTTAAAAGGGTCAATTTTTCCATTTTCATCTAATATCGCTTCATTCAGGTGAATATGAATTACTTCACAGATAATAAGATTGCCAGCTCCACCATCTTCTCCTGTTTCTATTATCTGCTTCACCTTGCATTCAAATGCCACAGGAGATTCCGCAACTCTTGGAGGCTTTACTTTCGTAGATTTTGCCTCTGTAAATCCAGCTTTCACAAATTCGTTAACCCCTTTATCATATTCGGTAGAAGCCAATGACATTTGCTCAACCATTGGATAATTCGCAATATTGATTACCACTTCCGCTACTTCTTTTACATTTTCATAAGAATGCTTAGTAGTGTTGTCTCTTCCTCTTCTGGCAGGTGAAAAAATTAAAGTCGGTGGATTCGATCCAAAAACATTAAAGAAGCTAAATGGACTTAAATTTACATTTCCTTCTTTGTCAATTGTACTGGCAAAAGCGATAGGTCTAGGAGCAATAGCTCCTAATAATATACCGTGCAATTCTGGGGTTTTGATGGATTTCGGATCAAATTCTTTGTAACTCATGCTCGAATTTTGCTAAAGTTTTCTGAATATTCAAATGTTTTATGATTAGTCGTTCACTCAAATTCGATAAAGTAAGTTTAATTAAGCCTCACTTCTTCATTCTTCTCCTAAATAATATAAAAATAAGATATATTTCTACCACAAAAGGAAAAGAATATAAAAAATAGCCAAAGGCTACTATCACATTAACCACTGAGTTAAACAGAGGTATAAACTAAGATCACAAAGATAATGTCAGGTAAAGCTAAATATTTCTGGGCAATGACTTTTAATTAGGGCTTGCTTAAAAAGTCTCAAGTGCCTCATATACAATCGGACTAAGTGAAGGAGTATTGGTATACTTTGAGCTTTAGCCCGGGAAGTAGATGAGGTGCTTGAGGCTAGAGTACTAGAAAATCAAAAATTGATTTTCTAGTACAAACAATATTAGTTATTTCCTTAAAAAGACTTACACTAATTGAAAAACTATTATTCAATAATCACTACCAAAACAGGTATTAAGTTCAATTTTGTTAAATAATCTGTTTTTAAGCAAGCCCTAATTAAGCAATTTGGCATAGTAAGAATTGCTCAACAGCTTTAGCTGTTACTTTGTGGTCATTGTGAACAACTTAGAGAATCTCTGTGGTTAAAAGAAAAAAGCCTTAGACTTTCCTTTTGTGGTTAAGTTTTAGTAGTTAATTTTTCGCATTTCTGAACAGATTCCCTAAGGAGAAAGAAAATTGCTTAAGCTTAATGATATCAGTCATTCTCTTGCAGCCACATTTCTAAAACCAATAGTGCATAAATCATATAATCAGTATTTCTTTCCTGATATTTAGCTCCTTTCATCAACAACATGATTTCTGTATAATTCACATAGCTGTAAATTTTTGCTTGCGGATTAAAAAGTAAATCTTTCAACAATGCATTAAAATCATTTTTCAACCAATTTCCCAATGGCGCTTCAAATGAAGTCTTGGGTGCTTGAGTTACGGATTTAGGGAGTTTATCTGCATAAATTGACTTCAATAAATGCTTTCTATTAAATCCTGAAATTTTAAATGAATCAGGTAATTGGTTACTGAATTCAAATAATTGATGATCTAAAAATGGTGAACGCCCTTCTATGGAATAAGCCATGCTTGCCCTATCCATTTTTGCTAAAATACCTGAAAGAAGATTGAAATTTCTATCCCATTCCATTAATTGGTCAAGACTGGAAAGTTTGGAGTTAAAATGTTTATTTAAAAGATCTAAAGAGGAGGTTTTGATTTCATTTTGATTGCTCCAAAAGAATGACATATCAGTATCTTGAAACATGTCAGTGGTATATAATAAATATCTTTGGTTGGCTGGTAATGCCGAAATTCTGGATATCCTATTTAAAAAGCCCAGTTTTGATCGTCTTTTTCCTATTGGTAGTAGCGATTTTAAATATTTTGTAAAGGCAAGATAATTGATGTTTTTGGCTGTGAAGTATCTTCTGTAACCTCCAAATAATTCATCACCTCCATCTCCATTGAGCATTACTTTAACATGTTGAGAAGAGGCTTCGGCTATAGCTAAGTTTGGTAAAGCACTACTGTCCGCCATGGGTTGACCAAAGGTATTGATTGATTTTTCGAGTAATGCCAGCGGACTTTTATCAATTTTTATGATTTCATGTTTCAAACCAAACTGATTTGCAGTCTCTTTGGCGATTTTGCTTTCATTTTGTGTGGTTTGAAAAGGATATTCCACCGTAAATGCTTTTAGATTTTGCTCATGCTTTGAAGCTTCATAAGCAATTACAGAGCTATCCCATCCACCCGATAGAAACAGACCTTTCTCAACATCTGCTCTTAATCTGATTTTAACAGAATCTTCAATCTTAAGCTGTGTTTTTTTCTTTGCTTCATCAAAGGAGATTTCTTCTTTTGGTTGATACTGATGTTTCCAATAAGGGTAAATAGTTAATTTTCCTTTTTGATATTTTAAGTAATGTGCAGGAGGGATGGCAAAAACATTATGATAGATGGTTTCAGGCTCTGGAATATTGGAGAAGCATAAATAATGGTATATAGCATTTTTATTAATTTCAACTTCAGCATTACTTAGCTCCATTAATTTTCTTAGACTCTTCAATTCAGAAGCGAAAAGTAGAATATCTTCATCTTGATAGTAGTATAAAGGCTTTTGCCCCATTCTGTCCCTTGCCAATAAAAAGCTATCCTCTTTCTCATCATAAAAAGCAAAGGCAAACATTCCTCTAAGAGTTTCTAAAGCTTTATGGATTCCTTTTCTTAAAATTAGTTGAAAAAGAATAT
>QNXU01000273.1 GCA_003973485.1 Bacteroidota bacterium
ACTGAGTGGTGCTGCCAACTAGTGGGATAAATTAGGTAACACATAGTAAGCACACGAAATTTTGATATTCTTATGCGAAAGACATTTGAAAATAGGAGAACAAAATAACAGTAGCAGAAGCCATAATTAAAGCCGTAAGTCTGGCTGTTCTCAACCTCCTTTTTTGCTGTAATTCCTTAGCTCTTTGCTCTATTTCATATTCCTCCTCAGAATGCTCCAAGAAAGAAATAGTTCTTTCATAGGCATGGTGGTAGCGCTGCCCCCAAACTAAAGTTGGGTTGTGCTTTTCTTTCCAGTTTAAAGCCAATTGCAGATCTGGTGGTCTCCACAAACTGGTTTTGCCTTGCTGATACATATCAGCGGCCTCGGCCAATCTCTTATACATCGAAACAGCATCAGCTTCATCATTCACCCAGTTTTTCAAGCGATTCCAAATTCTCATTATACTTTCATGAGAAATATCAATAATAGATTGACTATGCAATGGGACACCATACTGAGGAGTTAATAATGACCTTCCTGGATCACGAAACTTCTCAATTACTTGGATTATCTTTTCTTCGGAAGTATTGGCAATAGCTGCAATTTCATTTAGCTGGGTTGGTCTTCTAATCCCATAATTACCTCCACCTCTTTTTTCGGTTATTGCTTTAAAAAGAAACTCACAAATTCTTTGCTGCTCATCATCAAGCTCTTCATAAGCTTCATTGGCATGCATAGACAAAGCTTCTGACATGGTGCCAATTGCTTCATAATGTTTAATGTCAAGCGGCTCATCATCATAATCTCTAAAATGACTCCAATAATCCCATGTTCGCATAAGTGCATGTTGCAAAATGGGTAACTGATCTGGGTTGTCTCCTAAATCATTTAACAACTGCTGGGTTAATCTTGGAGCAATTTCTGCATTCCCTACAGCCACAGGACCAGTAATGGCTCTTCTTTTTTGTTCCCGAGTCATTTGAGGAATCAAATATTGACTATCATTAATTTGCTTAGTCAATTCAGGGAATTGCGAACACTCACCTATAAAATCAGATCGCATAGTAATGGCCACATATATAGGCGCATCAGCATAGTTAATGGCTTCCATTAGTAAATTAATAAAAGCCAAGGTTTCATTAACTGATTGCAGATTTGAGGAATCTTTAAATCTAAAAAGTTCTTCAAATTGATCAACTAGTATTAGATAATTCTTTTCCTTATTGCCTTTAAACTGCATGATGGTTTCCACCAAACCCACAGAAGAACTCCTTAGGAGTGAAGAAATAATGGTTTTCTTAATTTGTTTATCTTCCTCTGACAATTCTTCATCTACTAAATCTGTTTTGAGAAGTGCCTGAGCCAAATTATCGATTGGGGCTGCACCTGGTCTTGTGACCACAACTTCCCAATCAGTTGATTTACCTGTTAGAAAACCTCCATATAAGATAGGTAACACTCCGCAATAAATGAAGGAAGATTTACCACTTCCTGAAGGGCCAATAACACCAACAAAACGATGTTTTGAAAGCTTTAGCAATACTTCATCACTTTGACCCTCACGTCCAAAAAACAAGTGGCTTTCTTCTATTTTGAAAGGACGTAAGCCTGGGAAAGGATTATTTTTCTTTCCGTATTTCGACTGTGGTTTTTCTAATATGGTAGTCTTTTGATCCTTCATGTTAGCTTGCTCCTGCCATTTGTAGCTGCATTTTTTCAAATGCCGCCTTAATATCCTTTATAAATTTATTCAATTTTTTTGAATCTTCACTACTATCTACCTCTACCTCATACCGGTTAACATATTCATTTTCAGAGCCTTTTGCTTTACTAGACTTAAACAGTTTACCTAAAATGGGCTTAGATCTTCCGAAACCAGGTGCTTTCAATAAATCTAACAGCTTCATGTAAACCCATTGATTATTTACATTCTCTTGGAAAACTATTGCAGCATCCATCTGTTTCAAAGCATCAATATGTTTATTTCTCAATTCCATTAATTCTCCATGTTTTTCCAAAGTCAGAATTTTTATTTGTTGATCGTCAATTTTTGAAATCAACTTTTCTGCTTCCTTTTGATCCGACTCATCATAAATCAAATAAATCATGGGCAGTTTTTGATCTTCTTGTGTGAAAGCATTTCTTAACTTTTTATTTAAACCGCTTTCTAAAAGTTCCTCCCATAAAGTGTTTTTAAAATCTTCGAGAGATGTTTGTAAAACTTCTGCACCTAAAGAAGCATTTGCATCTCTTTTAATATTATGAATGAATGATTTTTGTTTTTCGCTGGCAAATTTTAATGATGGGCTAATCCAAATTAATCGATTAAATTTATCTGGCGTCTGCTCGTATTGATCTGCAGCTAATTCATTTTGAATATCCATTAAGGAGGAATCAGAACCGTGAGGAATTGAGCCATAAGAAGCACCTACCATGTGAATGGAAAACTGACACTTTTGCAAATCAGCTTTTATTGATTTCTTTAATTCTGCGGAATTATGTGGCAATAAGCCTTTGGGATAAACTTCATATCCATGGCGGTTTAGTTCTCGCTTAATTATATTCCTTGCACCTGCCAAATCCTGACCTGTTTCCGCCAAATATACCGACCGTCTGTTATGAACTAAATCATCATTTTCGTCATTATTCCCCATTTTTAATATAGTTTCATAAATATCAAAACATAAATCCACCATTTTCATCCAATAGCCTTTCTCCGCCTCTTTGCTGAAAAAATCTGAAAGTTCTTTTTCATGATTTTCATTATCTAAATAGAAAATGTATGCACTTAGTCGCCGAAGTTTCTCAGGGATATCAACAAAGTCTAAAGGAGATTTAAATACTGGGAATATCTTATCATTTAATTTTTCGCTATTCTTATTCAGAAATAATGCCTCTAATCTATCCAAACTCACTCCTGATAAAATAAAATCTGGTGATAAAATAGGTATGTAAATTCCATCCTTCAAGGGAGCGTTTTCTGAAGAATCTGACATCAAATTAATTTGAAACCGTCTGTTCATAGTCTGCTTAAGCATCATACTTAAGAACTTCTCAAAATAACTAACCCATCCCCTTTTTCCCTTGATAGGTTTATTATCATCTTCAGCATAAATAATATTTATATTCAGTTTTTCACTCATACAATTGATTGATAATGTTGGGTAATGGCAGTAAAAATTTGATTTGTAAATTCCTGACTTCTAGACATCAGCGTATAGAAATTATTAATATTTAATTGAAAAACTACAGAATCAGTCTCCGCAGTTATTTTATTTGCTTTAAGGTGTTTTTCAGGGACAAATAATTCACCATAAACATCCTTTTCCTCTAAAATGATGTCTGCTTCAAATTCCGCTTCCGATTTAAATTTCCCCTCTGCCACTACATATATTGCATTATTTTCAGGGTCGGTTAAATCTATTGATTCACCAGAACCCATTCGAAGAACATGTGTATTATCAGCCAGATCACATAGCTGGGCTCCATTTATATGCGAAAAGACCTTAATTTGTTTAAGAAACATTACTATTTCTACTAATAGAAAGTATCCATCATTCAATCCATCTTCCAATTGGTTATGAGCAATGGTTTCAATTAATTCTTCCCGTTCTTCATGTTTTACTCTTTCAATCACCTTCTCAAATTTATTGGGCGATCGATGGTATAGTAACCATGCTGCAACTTCTTGTAATAATCTATCATCATTAAATATATGAGCTATTACGGCATAGTCAGGCTCATAATCCTTCTGAAAAGCAAGGTTATATAATGCACAAGCTTTTATCCATCTGGAAAGTTGATTGAAATCTCGGTTTAATATATTGTTTAAAAGCATTAGAGGCTCAAAATGCTTTCTAGGAAAGAAGTGTTCTAAAGCCTTAATTTTTTCATTCACAGAAATATCATCAATTAAAGGAAAGAGCTTTGATTTTAGTTCTGAACTTATAAACATGTCCAGCAATTCAATTCCGTAAGCAATTCCTTCCGAGGTTTCTGATAAAATATTCTCCTTAACTAAAGAAACTGATTCGGTATCATAAACCAGCGATAGAAATAAAAATATCTGTTCATAATTGTGACCAATTTCTTCTTTGAAAGCTTGACGAATGATATAATACTGATCTTCTTTTGGCAATTCAGTTAATGCGGCCATATTCCAAACCGTTTTGCCGATTTCATCTTCTATGAGCGTAAGGATTATTTGTGCTTGATTACCTTCTGCATTAAAATCTTCATAACCAAACCCATTTAACATTTCATATACTATCCGTTTGTCGGGATAGTCAATCTTTTTAAGCAAGAGTTTTTCAGCCTCATCTCCTCCAATTTTACCCATTATCCTAACTACTGCCATTTTAATTTTATCAGTCTGACCAGATTTATGAAATGCAGATTCCAAATGGTGAAGCACATCACTTCCAGCAGCAACTAGTGCTGCAGCTGCTGCATGTCCAAATTTTTCTGAATCCAACATATCAATCAACACATTCCATGTTTCATGTCGCTTTAGAATTCTTGCCGTTTCTATTGCCTCCATTCTAACTCTTAAATTGGCATCCTTTAAGAGATCCAATAACAAAAAGATGTTTTTAGCATCGGCATGTTGTCTAAATATTCTGGCTGTATATAGTCTTTTCTCGTGTTCTAATGATCTTGCCCAAGTACTTAATTGTTCAAAGGTTACTGGAGTCACATCTCTGGATTGACTTTCTTTCAAGGCTTTTTCCGCAAGTTTTCGAAGCGTTAAATCTGAGCCTTCTGAAAAGGCCTGATTTGGCTCTCCAATATATTCCTGCATTTTAGGAGAAACATCACCCTTAAAATTTTCCTTAAATGATGAAAATTCTTCTGGCTCTAGTTTTTCCATTAATTTTAAACTGTAAAGCCTTTTATGCTCTTCATTGCTATTAACTTGCTTCTGTAAAAGCCTACTGATAGAGTTTTCATTTTCATCAACCTTATTTTTTTCTTTATTTCTGATAAGTGTGCCTTGTAGCGTTGATCTATAGCCTTTATGTAATTTTTGAGTAACCAAATACCATATCAATAATAAAGGAATTACTGCAATTGAAATTGTCAGGAGATTAAATACCTCAACATTGTTAAGCACAATAATGATAGCACCCGCAATCATTCCCGCAAAAGCATTGACTAAACCTTGAATTTTTACTTGAATATCAAAGCGGTTTTCCACATCAAGCGGAAGAAAATAAAGCTTAAAGGCAGGCTCATCCAAAGCATCTTTTAAGGAAGTAACAAATAATTTACTTACTGCAATGATTACAAAAAAGAATATAAAAGTTGGATCATCTGGAGTAAAACCAAAACCAGCACCTATTAAACAAGCTGCACCTACCATGATAAGGATTAAAATAGGATTAATCAATAATGATACTTTCAATCCGTAAAGTGCTATAATTTTATCTGTTGCGAAAGTTTGGAAAAGAAAGCTGAAAATTATGATAGTACCATTAAAATAGGCTAAAAATGTAGCTAAGTTACTTTCATTAAATTGAGCTGAAGCAACACTAAAGAATGAATAATCAATAAAGGTTATGGCCACAACACTCACCAAAACAAAGCCTACCATCAGCAACATATATTTATCCGTGAGTACTTTTTTATAGGGAACAAATTTGTTTCTACCGGCTTTAACCAAGAATTTTTTTGAACTATTCATCAGCCAAAGGAAGGATAAAAACATTCCTCCAAGACTAATAACGCTCATGGTAATTAGATCTTTTTCGGCAAAATCTGGCCTATTCAATAAATAAGGTATGATTACTAATAGCGCTAAGATAGAAGCTGTTAATTGCCCTGTATCAATTCCTCCTATAATTCTTTTTGATTGACGTAAATCAAATAAACGACCAAATGCACCCCAAAAAATTAATAATATTAAATAAGTAAAGGGAAGTACGAAAGTGAAAGTAATAAAATATAAAGGAGATACATCTGGGAGATATGAGTAAGCTATTTCCACTGCAATTAAGAGTAAAAATATGATGAGTAAGGTATATCCTGCTAATCGAACAAAACTAGTTTTGGATTGAAAATAATTAAAAAGATAAGTGGCCAAAACTCCAATTGCACCAGAAACTACAATAGCTAAAGGCAAGTCTGTTTCTTCACTGAAATTATTCAAAAACAAGGATTCTGCGCCTACTGCAAGACCAGACACAAAAAAGCCCATAAAGAATCCCATAAGAAGTAGCAAAAATACTCTTTTGGATTCTGGTTCTTCTGCATTTAAAATGTTGAGGACCAGCTTCTTCAATTGGAAATAATTTTCTTAGTTAAGGAATAAATTTATTTAAAATATTCAGATTGTAATATTTATTCTATAAAAAAGTACTTTTTATTTCGATGAGTGGTAAATATGAGGGGATGGTTTTCAATAAGTGTTGCAACACTTATTCTTTTGGAGTAAATTTTGCGTAAGAAATATGAAATCTAAACACATTAAATGAGGTTAAATTGACAGACTTATTAAAACCTACATCGGAGTCTGTAGCTACTTACCCTAAATAAATGTTTTACTCTTCTTCTTTAGACTTAATCTTTCGAATATATCTGTTAAGTACAAAAGCAGCAGCCCAAAAGGCAAGTGCCACAAAGGTATATTCCATTGCTTGCTCTCCTGCATAACGCAAACTATAGTAAAACACCATAATCATGATGATAACCAATACCCAATATATAATTCTTAAAATCTTAGTCAACTCCATTTCAATTATTTTAGTAATTCATAAGCCGCCTCCACATAGGTGTAAACATCATTTGGATGTTCATCTGTGTACAGCTTGCTTCTGCTTTTTCCCAACCTTACTACCACAGCATTTTTATCCTTTAAAACAAAAATATATTGTCCTAAAATCCCTCTTGCGTAAGGAATTTGCTTTCCATTATAATTCAAAATCCACCATTGATAGCCATAATGCGGAATAAGTTCTCCTGATCTGATTAATCTGGCAGGCATGGTAGCCATTTCAATATATTCTGCTGGAACTACTTGCTCGCCATCCCAACTTCCTTTATTCAAAACCAACTGACCAATTCTAGCAAAATCTCTGGCAGTACTATTAAAACAACAGAAGGCTTTCTCCATTCCTCCTTCTCTATCCAAACTCCAAAGCGCATCATTTTCTGCTCCAATTTTTCTCCATAAGCGGTTAGTGGCATAATCACTAATTGATTGTCCTGTAGCTACTTCCAATACTTCCGCTAAGATTTGTGTGTTGATACTTTTATAGGCAAATTCCTGTGATGGCTCACCAGAAACCTCCAATTCTGCCACTAATTTCTTTAAGTCATTTCCATAATAGGCATCGGTTGTTTTGGAAAAAGGACTCATATACGCCTCATTCCAATCAATACCTGAACTCATGGTCAACAGATTTTTAATAATGATTTTTGACTTCTCTCCTTCTTGAAAAGATTCTAAAAAATCAGAAACAGGCTGAAATACACTCTCTATTTTACCTTCATCTATAGCAATACCAATCAGTAAGCTTATAATACTTTTGGCAGCAGAAAACGAATTGGATATTTCATTTTCATCATAACCTAAATAATATTTTTCATAAAATAGAGCGGTATCTTTCACTACAAGAAAAGCTGTGGTCTCATAAGCTTCCAATTCATCTTTAAAAGTCTGCCCCATTTCATATTGATTGTATTGAGGAGATTTTTCCCAAGCTTGAGGATTGCTGGCTGCTATAGTTCTATTCTCAAAAATTTCATAATCATCAATATCAGCAGTTAAATGAAGAAATGCTTTTTGTGCATAATTAGGCAAGAAGAAGTAAATAATTCCTAAAAGTATGACTACTAAAATGCTGTAGCCGCCAATCTTTTTCAACATAGTATTTTTGCATTTTTTAGAATAGATGTAAAAATAAGGTTTCAAAAATCATTTATCAGCATTAAAGTAAAATGAATTTCTAAATCAACATTTCTCTGCTACCTTCGTAATGATTATCTTGTTGAAACAAATAAAACTAAATCTAATTTAATAATATGAAAAAAGGACTTTTAATTACCATTGGCGTAATAGTCGTTATTGTTTTTATACTTTATCGAGTATTTGCGGGTTCGTATAACAATATGGTTACAAAAGAAGAGCAAGTGACAAGCGCTTGGTCTCAAGTAGAAAATGTTTATCAAAGAAGGGCTGATTTGATTCCAAACTTGGTAAATACTGTAAAAGGATATGCTGATTTTGAACAAGAAACTTTGCAAGGTGTAATTGAGGCAAGATCGAAAGCAACTGGAATAAATGTAAATACGGATGATTTAAGCCCAGAAAAAATTCAGCAATTTCAGCAGGCGCAGCAAGGTTTAAGTTCTGCTTTATCACGATTAATGGTGGTTGTAGAAAGATATCCTGACTTGAAAGCCAATCAGAATTTCATTAAGCTTCAAGATCAATTGGAGGGAACCGAAAACCGAATTGCGGTAGAAAGAAGAAGGTTTAATGAAGTAACTCAAGAATACAACACTTACATCAGAAAATTTCCTCAAACAATGCTAGCAGGTATGTATGGCTTTGAAAAGAAAGGCTACTTTGAAGCAGACGAAGGAGCAGAAAAAGCTCCCGAAGTGAGTTTTGATTAAAATAATAATTGAAGAAAAAAGGCTTCTGGACGATTTCAGAAGCCTTTTTTTCTTTTACTATCACATATCTTCCAAGGATAATTTTACATACTCAATTTTGTAGTCTTTGAAATCTTTCAATAATTTCTCTGATTTACTTTCAAGCTTTTTTAAATCAATTTTCTTTTTATTAAGCTTCACCTCAGCTAAAATTATCTTTCTTTCTAACTCATTTATGGCAACTAAATCAATTTCATTTAGATTTCGCTTTTCCCAGTAGTTGCCTACCATTGAGTAATTGCCTGATTCTTCAAATTGCTGTCTAAAATACCGCTCAAGCATGTAACCACTAAAAGTGTCAAAATCACGTTTTACGATTGCTTTTACATATTCATAATTTCCTATTTCAATTGCACTTCTGTTTTTATATATAAAGCGGAACCAAAAATTTAGAAAATTATCTTTTATCTGATATTTGATTTTACGGCTATTTGGCTTTGCAAAAATCGGTTTTACTTGCTCAATAATCTGATATTCATTTTCCAGTCTATCTAAAAAACCACCTATTGATCCTCCCAAGATAGACTCTATTTCAGTTCGGGATGTTTTCGAAGAAGCTATCAAGGTTAAAATCGAAAAATGAGTGTGATAATCTTTTCCTAATTCATCTATCAATACATTTTTACCTTCATCTATAAATAGAGAATTCTCTCTAAACATCTCATTTAAAATAGTTTCTAAATCAAAAGCTTCTGCTATAATTAAGTTTTCAACATATTTAGCTACACCTCCAGTAAAAATATAGAATGGAAAAATATTTTGATACGATACATTCTTCACATGATCTTCAAGGATTTCTTTAAGCACATTAATCTTAAATGGTTTAATGCTCATTCTGGCGGTTGCTCTTGAAAAAAGTGGTTCTTTTGAGTTTTCAAAAATGCGCTTCATTAAAGAATAGATAGAGCCACACAAAATTAAATTAATCTGACTCCCTTCTTTTTTACTATCCCAAATATTTTGCATTTCACTCATGATGGAAGGATTTATGGAAAGAAATTCTTGAAATTCATCAATTGCTAGTGTAAATGGAATTTCTTTAGAAATATCCATCAGCCATGAAAAGAGCTGGCTGAATTTGGTAATTTCACCATGAGGTTGCCTTTTTAATTGAAATTGGATAAGTTCTAGGAATTCGGCACATAAAAGTTGCTCAGACTTTTTAGCAATAAAAAGATATAAGGCAGTAGAGTTTGGTTCTATGCTTTTTTTAATCAAACTAGTTTTTCCAATCCTTCTCCTTCCCACCATTACAGTCATCTGAGCATTAGTTAATGACCGCCTTTTAATAAGTGCTAAATTCTCTAATTCTGATTCTCTATTATAAAATCTCATGATTAATTTATTGTAATACAAATTACGGTAATTTATATTACAATAAAAACAGTTGTTTCTAATAAACCATCCAAACATCTCATAAGTTGATATAGCATGGAAATTCAAGAAAACACAGTTGTTACTTTATCCTATCATGTGCGCAAGAAAGATGCAGAAGGAGAATTAATGGATTTCTATGGCCAGTCATATCCTTTGAGATTCCTTTTTGGAAGTGGCAAAATGCTTCCTTACTTTGAAGAGCAATTGAGAGGGAAAAACCAAAATGAAACTTTTTCATTTAAGCTTCCTGCAGATTTTGCTTATGGCAAAAAAGATGAAAGCCTGATAAAATCTATTCCTCTTGAGGACTTTACAGAAAAAGAAGGATATACCAAAGAGACTTTAGAAGTTGGTGCTTATATCCGTTATGAAAACCATAAGAATCACAAAGCGGAAAAATCATTGATAAAAATAAAAAGGAAGTAAAAGTAGATTTTAATCATCCATTAGCAGGGCAAAATCTATTTTAAAGGCAATATAATCTCCGTTAGGAAGGCCTCTTTAGAAGAAATTGAAAGGCAGCACCATATTGAACCAGATGGTATTCGCTTTCAATAATTGTGGTCATCCATAACTATTGCATTTCCTTATCGTATTCCTCTGAAGATTTATTATTTTTACACCATGGCAAAAGACGCATTTACCGAAGAGGAAAAGAAACAAATTGTAAACGCAATTAAAGAAGCGGAAAAAAATACATCTGGAGAAATTCAAGTGCATTTGGAAAACCATTGTAAGGAAGATGTGATGGATCATGCGGCTTATATTTTCAAAACCTTGAAAATGCACAAGACCGATTTGCGTAATGGGGTTCTATTCTATATGGCGATCAAAGACCACAAATTTGCTATCTTAGGTGATGCGGGCATTAATAATAAAGTTCCTGAAAACTTTTGGGACGATATTAAAGAACACATGTTGGCTCACTTCAAAAAAGGAAATTTAACCGCTGGATTGAGCGAAGGAATCCAAATGGCTGGAGATCAACTAGCCGCACATTTTCCATATCAAAAAGATGATGAAAATGAATTGCCAGATGAGATTTCTTTTGGGAAGAATTGATCAAATCTCTCGCAAAGGCGCGAAGACGCAACGTTTTCGTAATGCTAAATGAAAGAGAACTTAGATGGAAATACGAGTTTGAGTAACCATTTTGAATTTAATTCCCAATCTCTCCCAAATGCGTAAATTTAAAACCTTTCTCATATTTTAAGCCATAACCAAATATTCTGTCCATGCTAGCGTGACCGAATAGAATGATACCTGATAGTAAGAAGTAATCATTGCTTAACCACCAGCCTATTGCATAGACCAAAATTGCAACTCCTTTATGGTGAAAGAGGTTATAGGCATATGCTCCAATCTTATCTCCGAAAGCATAACCAAGCATTCCGATATCGGAAGCTAGGATTAAGGCAGGAAACCACCACCAAGCAAAAGGCAATTCATTAAAAAGTAATATGGAAAAGGCAAACATAGCCAGTTCTTCCAATCGAATCAGGTTTTTCATTTCTGTAGTTCTGAATTAATTAAATCCAACATATCCTGAATTCTTTCTTTTACTGTTATAGATAATAAATTAGTGAGGTTATTAGTCGTTATTGCTATTGCAAGGTGGTCTTCTAAGGGGGTGTCATTGATTAAATCATGATAACTTAATTTTCTATTAGACTTACCCATGCTGATGTTACTTTGTTCCGCCTTTTCAATCAATACTTGACCTGTTATTTCAAAATCTGCCCAAACATGCGACATCAAAGTTCTAACAGAATAATGTTCTATCAAAAACGGTAAATAATGTTCATCCCGATAGCCTAGCCAAATTTCCTCTTCTTCAATTACATCTAAAACATTGCTTGACCAGTGTGACAGAGCAATCCTAAGCTCTTCATTATTAAGAATATACAATTTTCCGGAAACGGCTAAATCATTATTTACGGGATCAAAAGTTGGGGTCACTAAAGTTCTAGAAAGATACAGATCAAAACTATCCTGACTTAAAGTTTTCTTTTTATCAATTACTTCAAGTAAAATTTCGGCAGAATTAATCAACTCATTTCTTATGGATATTTTTGAATTCAATTGAGATAGGTTTTGCTCATATTCTTGTTTAAGTTGAATTAACAATCTGTGCTCCTCCTCATTTTCCTTCCTGCTTTCGCCCCAGCTTTCAATTGCAAAAGCTCCTAAAATACCAATCACAATCACGAAAGTTTCTATAAGGTATTTGACCCAACGCTCTTTAATATTATTAAAAAATGCCTTCATAAAGTTGACACAACTGAATAATTCGGAAAAATTGATACTAAAATAATAAAATATTTCAATAAGCTGTGTGCTTATCCAATCAACCGCATCAATTCCTTTCTACTTTTTAAATATGCTTCATTAAAGCGAGAAAGAATTAAAGCATAACTGGCAATTAGTATTATGAGCGGAAAAATGATGGTTAAAAAGTCATCTTTCTGAGCGATGGAGATGATTGAAAAAAGAAACATTAAAATGATCCAGAAGAACAAGAAATATTTAACGCTGGGGAAAAGGCTAAACTCCAAATGAACCAGACTTCCGCTTTCACCACCTTCTATCTTTCCCTTGATAAGTGGTAGAAAATTATTGGGTCTATTCACGATTTGAGATATGGAAAACCCATTTTTACCTACTCTCCCATTAAATAAATAAGCCTCTTCTTCTAGGTCTCCTAAAGATCTATTTTTGAAAGATTGATACTTTACAGGCTTTACGGCCAGCTCCATGCGTCTAATAATTTCATCTTGTCCGTGTGGACTCAGAAACATTTCCGATTTAGCTGGCCATAACTGCATTATTTTACAGCGATGCAGCTAATTTCTACATTCACATCTTTAGGCAGACGAGCTACCTCCACTGTTTCTCTTGCGGGTGGGTTTTCTTTAAAATACATGCCGTAAGCCTCATTTATAGTGGTAAAATTACCCATATCTTTTACGAAAATACTGCACTTCACCACATCAGAAAAGCCAAAACCTGCTTCTGCAAGAATGGCTTCCAAATTCTTCATTACCTGATGGGTTTCTTCTGTAATATTTTCATTTATTAATTCACCAGATTGTGCGTCCAAAGCTATTTGCCCGGAAACGTATAAGGTATTGCCCGCTAAAATCGCCTGATTATAAGGCCCAATAGGTGCCGGTGCTTCTTTTGTTTGAATGATTTGTTTACTCATCTCGCTTTTTATGATTAGTTCCTTAACTTTGGTTCAAAACTAACAAATTATGAATATACTTGTTGTCGGAGACCCCAAAAACCAAGAGGAAATCACAGCAAAATTTGGAGAAAAACACCAAATCATTTCTTTTGACGATTTAACAGAGATTACAAAAGAAGCTTTTTTTGAAGCGGATGTAGTTTTTGATTTTTTCATAGCGGAAGAACCTGAAGCACTTGAATTCTATGAGCAGCGACCTGATTTGACCATATTCACTAATATGGCTAAAAGCTGTTTCGGAAATTTAGAAATTTACCAAGAGCAAACTCAAAACACGGTTTTCGGATTTAATGGCTCGCCTACTTTCATCAGTAGAAGCATTTTGGAATGTACACTTCAAGATGAAATAGAAAAGGAAAAATTAAATTTAATCTGTGGTAAGTTAGAGACTGAATATGAAATAGTGGAAGACAGAGTAGGGATGGTTACGCCCAGAATTATTTGCATGATTATCAACGAAGCTTACTATACTGTTCAGGAAGGCTCCGCTGAAAGAGAAGATATCGATTTGGGCATGAAATTAGGCACCAATTATCCTCATGGACCCTTCGAATGGTGTGCGAAAATTGGAATTGAAAATGTTTACGAACTTTTAGAAGCCGTTTACGATGATACAAAGGAAGAAAGGTATAAAATCTGTCCAAGATTAAAGAAAGATTATTTAGCTTTAGCGTAAACCTAAGAATTCAACAATTTTTTAAAATATAACTGATACATATATGTCACAAAATCAAGAATATAGCTTATTCGAGGATGTCTGTAGTTTCGTGGATGATGCAGCTCAACACATGGAATTACACCCTGGATTATTAGATCAAATCAAGCAGTGTAACAGTATTTATAAATTTCACTTCCCAATTCGATTAGAGGATGGTTCTTATGAAGTAGTGAAGGGTTACAGAGTGCAACATTCTCATCATAAACTTCCCACCAAAGGAGGTATCCGTTTTAGTGAAATGGTAAATGAACAAGAGGTAATGGGTTTATCAGCACTGATGACCTATAAATGTGCTATGGTAAACATCCCTTTTGGTGGAGCCAAAGGAGGCGTAAATATCGACCCTTTAAAATACAATACCCGCCAATTAGAAAAAATTACTAGAAGATACACTTCGGAATTAATTAAAAAGAAATTTATTGGTCCTGCCATTGATGTTCCAGCTCCAGATTATGGAACGGGCGCTAGAGAAATGGCTTGGATTGTGGATACTTATGAAGCTTTCAATCCGGAAGCTATTAATGCCAAAGCTTGTGTAACAGGTAAACCACTTTCCCAACACGGAATTGAGGGCAGAACCGAGGCAACTGGTATGGGAGTTTATATCGGGATTAGAGAGGCTGTAAGTGTGGAAGAGGATATGAAAGAATTAGGCTTAACCACAGGCTTAAAAGGAAAGAAAATCATTGTGCAAGGCTTAGGAAATGTTGGGTTTTACTCCGCAAAGTATTTAACTGAAGCAGGAGCAAAAGTAATTGGCGTTGCAGAATGGAATGGTGGAATTTGGGATGAAGAAGGTATAGATATTGAAGCCTTGAAAAGTTATCAAGTTGAGCATAAATCCTTCAAAGGCTATGGAAAAGGAAAGTTTGTTGAAAACTCAGCAGAAATCATGGAATATGATTGTGATATCCTAGTTCCTGCCGCTTTAGAAAATCAAATCACAGGAGCGAATGCTCCGAGAATTAAAGCAAAAATAATAGGAGAAGCTGCCAATGGTCCTATTACTAAGGAAGCTGAAAAAATCTTATTAGATAAGGATATCTTAGTAATTCCTGATATGTATTTGAATGCTGGTGGTGTGACGGTTTCCTATTTTGAGTGGTTGAAAAATCTTTCAAGAGTTTCATTCGGAAAGCTTGAGAAGCGTTATGACATGGAAAAATATAAATTCTTGATTGATAGTATTGAAACCGCTACCGGAGACGCATTCAATCAAGAACAAAGAGATGCCATTGTAAAAGGTGCTAGTGAAAGAGATTTGGTAATTTCTGGATTAGAAGAAACCATGGTGACGGCTTATCATGATATGAATGAAAAGCGAAAAGAAAAGAAACTTAAAAGTTTGAGAACTGCTGCCTTTATTCTGGCAATTGACAGAATAGCAGTTAGTTATACGGATATGGGGATTTTCCCTTGATCCATTATTCTTAAAAATCTGTCAGGTTGAAATAAACCTGACAGATTTTTTTAGAAATTTCTTTCAGTCCAAGCGGACGCTTGAACCAGTAACAGCATCGAGAGAACATTTCTGTTATAATTCTCCTCCCACTGTAGATTAAAAAACAGCTTTATTCCATCCCTGGTTGCTACCACTGGTTCAAGCGTCTCGCTTGGACCCATTATTAGCTAAGATAAACCATTATTTATAGCATAGGAAAAGTCTAAGCGAGACGCTTAGACTAGAGAGACTAGAGAGTGAAAATAATAGTGTTCATTATTCCATCCCTGGTTGCTTAATTTCAAATCCCGTTTTTTCCTTTTCTTCGGCTACCATATTTTTCACATCTTCCAATAATTTTTTGGCATCATAAATAATCCCATCTTTAATAGTATATTTCACTCCTCCAGCTCTGATTACTTCATTGTCTTCGGTCAGTTTTATGGCTCCGGTTCCATATAAAGCTTTCAAGTTTTCCAAGGGATTTTCCTCCACAATTACAAAATCAGCCAGTTTCCCGATTTCTACCGTACCGATTTTGTCTTCCATACCCAAAGCTTCAGCACCATTCAGGGTAGCAGACATCATAATTTCTAAAGGATGGAAACCAGCTTCTCTCAATAATTCCATTTCACGGATATAAGCAAATCCATACAATTGGAAAATAAAGCCTGAATCAGAACCGGTAGTTACTCTCCCTCCTCTATTTTTATATTCATTTACAAAAGTCATCCATAATTGGTAGTTTTTTCTCCAGCTCACTTCTTCCTCTGTTCCCCAATAATGCCAGTATGAACCATGAGAGATTTTACTCGGCTGATAGAATTCCCAAAGAGAAGGGTAAGTATATTCTTCATGCCATTCTGCTCTGCGAGCTCGCATTAAATCCCTGCTAGCTTCGTAGATATTGAAAGTTGGGTC
This sequence comes from Bacteroidota bacterium, assembly GCA_003973485.1. GTDB lineage: Bacteria > Bacteroidota > Bacteroidia > Cytophagales > Cyclobacteriaceae > Marivirga. The sequence continues at coordinate 16,345 of QNXU01000273.1, forward strand.
AAGAGTAAAATCCAAGGCCAGTAATTCGTTCATCACTTCATTCCATTTATCAGAATATGGAGGTGCAGCTTGCTCCCATAATTTTCCTGCTTCGGAAAAACGATCTTGCTCATTATTGTAATTATAATCTAATTTATAGTGCTGCACAGTTCTGTCCGTAAATAATGCTTCTGGCAATCCATACCAATGTTCCATGGTAGTTAAGCCTGCTTTTGCAGAGTTTATCACATTCCATCTTGCCACATCCATTTGCGCATGATGCATGGCAGACCTTAAACCTAAACTTTTATTTTCCTCTAGAGCTGCTTGCATTATTTCTGGTCTTGCCCCAAAAAATTTGATGCCGTCAGCACCCTTTTTGGCATTTTCTTGAACCCATTTTCTAGCCATTTCTGGACTGCTAATGGGTTCATCGCTTCCTTGTCCGAATGCGGTATATGCTAAAATTCTTGGGGCTGTAATTTCATTTTTGGCACTCTTTTCTTTGTGTTCTAATACCCAATCTAAACCATTCCCAGCGGATGGATCACGAATCGTTGTTATTCCATGCCCCATCCATAATTTGAATACATATTCGGCTGGTGTTCCTTGGGCTTCTCCTCCAATATGCCCATGCATATCCACAAAACCCGGCATCAAATACATACCTGAAGCATCTAGTTCTTTTCCGCCCTTTTGTAATTTTGGTCTTTTATCTTCCTTAATTTCTACCCCCGGATAGCCTACGGTTTTGATTTCCACAATTTTATTTTGCTCAACCACGATATCTACTGGACCAGTGGGTGGCGCTCCATTCCCATTGATCAAGGTTACTCCTCGAATAATCAATTGAGGCCAAGGGCCTTCACCCTCCGTTCTTTCAGGGGCATCTTTAATTTGTGCCCAAAGTGGCAATTGAATCAATATGATAAATATTGTTAGAATTAGCTTTCTCATAATAATCTGTTTTCTGGACTAGCAATATAAGAAAGTTTGATTTAAAGAAATAAGGCTGTTTTATAAGTGGAAAATTCAAAATTCGTTGACCTTAATTAATAACTTAGTGTAAAACATACACTAATTAATGCTTAGGAAGTGAACATTTAGTAATTTTACTTTTGAATTGAAAATCCATAACACTATGAAAAGGACTATAACACTAATTTTATTGCTTCTGCCATTCTTTACAATCGCGCAAGAATTAAAATCTCCCAACGAAAATTTCACTTTAGAATTTACAATTGAAGATGGACAACCAACTTACCAACTTAATCTGAAGAATAAAGGAATAATTAAACCAAGCACATTGGGTTTAGAATTAGTAGATACTGAGGATTTAATCGGAAATTTTGAAATTATTAATTCTGAAAATTCCACTTTTGATGAAATTTGGAAACCGGTTTGGGGTGAAACTTCTACCATCAGAAATCATTATAATGAATTATTAGTCTCTTTAAAGCAAAAAGAAACTGGACGATTAATGAATATTCGTTTCCGATTGTTTAATGATGGCTTAGGTTTCCGATATGAATTTCCGCAACAAGATAAGCTTAGCTATTTTACCGTAAAGGAAGAAAAAACCCAGTTTGCTATGACTGGCGATCATAAAGCATGGTGGATAGCCGGAGATTACGATACTCAAGAATATGATTATACCACTTCAAAGCTTTCGGAAATCAGAGGCTTAATGGATAAAGCTGTTACACCAAATGTATCGCAAATGCCTTTTTCTGAAACGGGCGTACAAACTGCTTTAATGATGAAGTCTAAGGATGGTATTTATATAAATTTACACGAAGCAGCACTAACTGAATATTCAGCTATGCACCTTGAGTTAGATGATAAAAATATGGTATTCACCTCGCATTTAACTCCAGATGCTATTGGTAACAAGGCTTATATGCAAACGCCAACCCAAACACCTTGGCGAACTGTAATTGCATCTGAAAAAGCGGGAGATATCTTGCTTTCGAATATCACATTAAATTTGAATGAACCAGTAGCTTATGAGGATGTAAGCTGGATTAAACCAGTGAAATACATAGGCGTGTGGTGGGAAATGATTACTGGTAAAAGCTCTTGGGCTTATGCTGATTTGCCTTCAGTAAAATTGGGAGAGACAGATTATACAAAAGTGGAATCTAACGGAAGACATGCAGCAAATACAGCCCATGTAAAAGAATATATTGATTTTGCTGCAGAACATGGATTTGATCAGGTATTGGTTGAAGGCTGGAATGAAGGTTGGGAAGATTGGTTCGATAAGTCAAAAGATTATGTATTTGATTTTTTAACTCCTTATCCTGATTTTGATGTGATAGGATTAAGAGATTATGCAAAATCAAAAGGCGTGAAATTGATGATGCATCATGAAACTTCAGGTTCCATCAGAAATTATGAGCGCCACATGGATAAGGCTTATCAATTTATGGTGGACAACAATTACAATGCTGTAAAAAGTGGTTATGTAGGTGATATAATCCCAAGAGGTGAACATCATTACGGGCAATGGGCGGTAAATCATTATTTGTATGCAGTTAAAAAAGCAGGCGAATATGGTGTGATGGTGAATGCTCATGAAGCAGTTCGGCCTACAGGATTGCGAAGAACATACCCCAATTTATTGGCAAATGAATCTGCCAGAGGAACAGAATATGAAGCTTTTGGTGGAAATAATGTAGATCATACTACCATTTTACCATTTACTCGTCAGATTGGAGGGCCAATGGATTATACTCCAGGGATTTTTGAAACCGATATCAGCAAATTAAATCCTGACAATGGATCAAGAGTGAGAACCACCCTTGCAAGGCAGCTAGCATTGTATGTAACTATGTATAGTCCATTACAGATGGCAGCCGATTTACCCGAGCATTACAATCAACATTTAGATGCTTTCCAGTTCATTAAAGATGTACCTGTAGATTGGTCTAAAACTTTGGTGTTAGAAGCTGAACCAGGTGATTTTATCACTTACGCTAGAAAAGACAAAAACAGTGAAAATTGGTTTGTAGGAAGAACTAATGATGAGGAAAAAAGAACTTCAAAAATAAGTTTTGATTTCCTAGAGAAGGGAAAAGATTATATTGCAACTGTGTATAAAGATGCAAAAGATGCGCATTGGGAAACTAATCCAAAGGCATATGAAATCACTAAATACAAAGTTAATAGCAAGTCTAAATTATCAGTGGATTGCGTTCCTGGCGGTGGATATGCCATCAGTATAATGGAAGCTGAAAAAGGAGAGTTGAAGGGATTGGAGAAGATGTGATTAATCTTAAAATAAAATATTTATTGCTTCATCAGGAGTAACCACTTCTGGTGAAGCTTTTACGGGATAATCTTTAATATTTCTAGTTACAAAATAATCGATATTATTCATTTCCGCAGTAAAATATAAAATAGCATCTTCCAAATCTTTGAAATCTGATTCTATCGCCTTTTTAATTGCAATTTTATCTGTTTGGCATATTTCAAAAATCTCATAAAAATTTTGCAGAATCTGCTTTTGTACTTTTAAATTTATTTTTGCTGACTTAATAATGATATACATACTTGTTTGAACGCATGAAATATCAGTGAATAATTGATATTCATTTAAAACACAATCATTAAGTAACTTTGTTGATTCTGTAGAGAATGTTGGACGCTTTAGATAATGATCAAGTAAGATATTGGTATCAATAAATAGTTTATTTGCCATACTTCTTTTTTAAATATTCCGTGCGAGCTTCCTCAACTGAAATATCTTCAACTTCAAATCTTAACTTGTTAAACTCGTCTAAGGCTAATTTCTTTTTTTTCATCTGAACCTTTTCCTTTATCATATCTGATATTAAATCCGATAAGGTGGTCTTTTGCTTTTCTGCCTGCGATTGAGCAAATTCAAGTAATTCTCTTTCAATATTTAAAGTCACCCTAGTTGTCATATTACCAAATTTCTATTATAAGTATTCTAAATTTTAATAACAAAAATGCTTGACCTTTGATTCTGATTATCAGCAAATTATATTTTGAATTTGCCTGATGATATTTTTAAGATACGAAATTTATTAATTCTAGCCTATAAATCCGCTTTGCGATACAGAAAATCAAAAAACAAGCTTCCACCGAAAAGCCCATCTCCACGCTAATTCATAATTTTTGATTTCAGCTAATTTCAAAATTTCCTGCAACTCCTGTTTAGTGAATGCTCTCCAAACTGAAAGACATGCATCGTTTTGCACCATAGGAGATTTACTAAACAATCTTGTGATCCATTTTATGGAATAATAGGCAAATGGATGCCTGTGCAAATCATTAATAATCACTTTATCTGATTGCACATTGAACTGCTTCAATAATTTGACTAGATCATTTTGAGGAAAATGATGGAGGAAAAGTGTACAGCAAATCACATCGAACCTTTTGTTTTTAAAATTTTCAGAAAAAATATTCTCAGCATGAAATGCTATTTCAGGATAGTCGTTGCAATGCTCCTCTGCATAGGCAATCACATTTGGATTAGCATCAAAACCATGCAATTGCACTTTAATATTTTGGGTTCTACACCATTTAGCAATTTTCAAAAGCATTTCACCACTTCCGCACCCTAAATCTGCAAGTTGCCATTCTTTCTGACGATTTGTTTTGAAAATTTTTTTAACTGCTTGTAAAGTAATGGCATTTCCTCCCAACCAGTGATTGATAATATCCAATTCTTTTAAAGCCCGATAAAGAGAAGGGCTATCATCAGATAAATCATCCATGATCTCTTCTTCTTCTGAGCGATAGGATAAATCAACTTTTGTCATTTTTCTACACGCTCCAAGAGCATACTTTCCATGGTTAAACCTGGCCCAAAGGCAAAGCTCAAAACTTTATCTTTCGGTTGGATTTTATCCCACATTTCCTGCAATACAAAAAGCACTGTGGGTGAAGACATATTTCCATATTCTTTCAATACCTTATAGGCAGACTCATTTATTTCTTTCGGTAAACCAAGCCCTTTTTCTACTGCCTCTAGAATTCTTTTCCCTCCGGGATGAATAGCAAATTGGTTGATGTCTTTTAAGGTCAATTGAAGTTTTTCCATTAGTTCTTCACCCAATTTAGCAATATTTTGAGCAATTACTTCTGGGACATAACTGCTAAGCTTCATTTCAAAACCTAGATTGCCGATATTCCAGGCCATTTCTTGCTCAGAATCATTTTCAACCACGCTTTTAAAAGCTTTCATTTCAAGTGCATTCTTTGTTTTTTCGTTACTGACCACAACCGAAGATGCACCATCTCCAAATAATGTATTCGCCAGTAAATTATCTTCTGAAAAATCAGACTGAAAATGAATGGTACACAATTCCACACAAACAATCAGTACTTTAGCATCCTTCTCAGATCTCGCAATATGATGAGCCGTTTTCAAAGCATTAAATGCTGCAAAACATCCCATGAATTGAATGGAAGTGCGTTCGATATCGGAATTCAATCCAACTTTTTTAATCAACTGAATATCAAGACCGGGAGCAAACATTCCCGTGCAGCTCACAGTAATGAGATGCGTAAACTCCTCTGCTTTATACTTCTCAAAAACCTTCTCCAAACTTTTCTGCGCTAAAGGCAAAGCATGTTTTTCAAATAACTGCATTCTGTCTGCAGTATTAGGCAGCGCTTTCCCATTGTTTAATTGGGGATAAAATGACCAGTTTTTATCATCTGAAAATTGATAATCAGGAATTACGGTATGTCTTTTTTGAATGCCTGACATCCTAAAAATGGCCTTTAACTTTCGGCTATTTTCTTCGTTTAACCCCATGGCTTTTTGCATGAAGCCTGCAATGTCATTTTGAGCAATATTAATCTCCGGATTGGCAGGAGAAATCAGGTTGATGTACGGCATAAATTATTCTTGAATGACTATTTTAAGCAAAAATTTTGATAATTGTTCATGAAAAAAGCTATTCATATTATTCGGCATTTAAGGATTCCATTTTCTTTCTTTTTATTGCCTGTCTATATTTTCGCTTTGGGAATAAGCCCCAACATCGGAGCGGATAGGATTATCTTAACATTCGTGATTTTGCATTTCTTTATATATCCTGCAAGTAATGCTTATAATTCTTATTTCGATAAAGATGAGGGCAGTATTGGCTTAATCAAAACGCCCCCACCTGTGACCATTGGCTTGTATTATACAAGTTTGATTTTCGATTTTATTGGAATTGCCTTAGCTTGGCTGATTAGTATGGAATTTGCACTCTTGGTTTTCATTTATGGCTTAGCGTCTAAAGCCTATAGCCATCCAGGAGTTCGACTTAAAAAATATCCGTGGCTAGGATGGCTAGTAGCTGGATTTTTTCAAGGAGTATTTACTTTCTATATGGCTTATGTAGGCATTAATGATTTCGGATGGGAAATTGCCTTGAAATGGAAAGTCATATTGCCGGGTCTATTGACTTCTGCTTTTTTATGGGGCTCCTATCCCATGACCCAAATTTATCAACATAAAGAGGACAGCAAAAGAGGGGATAATACACTTTCAATTGTCTTGGGTATCAAAGGAACCTTTTTGTTTACCTTGGTAACTTTTCTTCTCGCCACATTAGGATTTGAATACTACTTTCTGAATTATCACCAGGAAAAAATGGGGATTGCCTTTTTACTTATTATGGCCCCTACAGTAATCTATTTTTTGATATGGTTTGCATTGGTTCATAGAAATGAAAAATATGCCAGTTTTGGATGGACTATGGGATTAAACTTGATTTCTGCTATATGCCTAAATGCTTTCTTTATTTACTTTTTTTTGCAGACAAGCCATTTATATCAGTTGAATTTGTGAAATTATAGGATGGTATAAAATTGTTCCTCTGTTTCTAATTTGAAAATACGATAAATCCTAATTGTAAATTGATTCCTATAAATGCTCCCGCTCCTGCTGATGTAAATTCAATACCTGGCTGAATAGCCATATCAAAATTTAAACGCTTCAAGAAATTACGTTGCAATCCATAAGACAACATTAAGTCGAATATTGCTCAGGGAAATCGCTTTTAAAGTTTCGCTAAAACAGCGTGTTATAGTGCAATAAAAGCACTATATTTGATATATCAAAATAAATGAATTAGGGTTAAAAAAATGCCCTATTCGAACACAGAGAGCCCCAAAAATTTCCAAGTTTTCCACCAACACTTTACAACTTTGGAAGAACCCCGCAGAACCAATAAAGGCAGATTCTTTTACCCACTTGAAGAAATATTATTTTTGAGCATTTCCGCAGTTGTCAGCGGATCGGACAGTTGGACAAGTATCTGCACATTTGGCCAGATAAAACTAGATTGGCTTCGTAAATTCTATCCCTACAAAAACGGAATACCCTCCCATGATGTGCTGGGGAAGCTTTTTGCAAGACTGGATCATAAAGAATTCGCAAAATGTTTTTCCAGTTGGGTGAACTCCCTCTCCGAGCTCACCGAAGGCGAGGTGGTAGCTGTCGATGGAAAGACCATCCGCAGGTCGGGTGACGGGGCACTTGGGAAATCACCGTTGCACGTAGTTTCTGCCTATGCCTCGGGCAACAGGGTCTGCCTAGGGCAAGAAACCGTCAGTGAGAAAAGCAACGAGATTACCGCCATACCCGAACTACTCAAGGTGCTCGACATCAAGGGATGTACTATTACTATAGACGCGATGGGCTGCCAAAAGAAGATAGCCAAGCAGATAATGGATAATAAAGCCAATTACATACTGATGGTCAAGGACAACCAAAAAGAATTAAAAGAGCAAGTAGAACATATCTTTACCATAACAGCAGGGACAAGCGACACACAATATGATGTCGGGCATGGTCGGACGGAAATCAGGGTTTGCAAAGTAATTAACGACCTTCGATTTCTTGACGTCTCAGAGGAATGGCACGGATTGAAAAGCTTGGTGAAAGTAGAATCTGAACGTTGTGACAAAAAAACAGGTAAAACCTCACATCAAGACAGGTATTACATCAGTTCATTAGATGTAGATGCCGAATACATCAATAATGCCGTTAGGCAGCACTGGGCAATAGAAAACAACCTGCATTGGTCGCTGGATGTGATATTCAAGGAAGATGAATCCTTGAAAAAGAAGGGGAACTCAGCTTTGAACTATGGGATGATGGCCAAGATGGCATTGATTCTTATAGAAAAAGAAAAAACGCCAAAAATGTCTAAACCAAGTAAAAGATATCAGGCCGCTTTGGATGATAATTTCAGGGCTAAAATACTCAATTGTTAAAGGCGATTTCCCTGGAATATTGCTGGGCCTTTTGGATAATTTTCTGCATTGGTTATGAACAATCCCTCATCATAAAACCTAGCGGCAAAGCCCACATAATTTGCGGAATTATAAGCAGTGTTTTTATCAGATGCTGCTCTTTTACTGAGATTATGATAAAACCGCGGTTGCACCATAACTTGTGGGGTTAGAACATAATAGGAACTGACACCATAAGTGGCTTGTGAAATGCTTCCACCACCATAGTGGCCCAAAAAACCTATTATACTATAAATAGAAAACTCTTTTCTGATTTTCTTTTCGTAAGAAACCCCCAGCAAATTAGGGTAAAATGTTTCCACCTTTACTAAATTCTCTGCGACTGAAGCAGATTCTCCTTTTATAAGCGCTGCGGGTTTATCTTGAGCATTAATTTGAAAAGAGGCAAAAAGAATTAGTGCAACTACTAGAATTGAAAATCTTTGCATTTTAAAAGGTTAATTGATTTAATAAATCGGTTCATTTTCAAATGTAAATATGCCAAAAATTTAACTTAATTGTTAAGTGGTATTCAAAAAATTAAACTTCTGATTTTCTCTCCGTATACTATAGCATAACGATAAACAAAAATTATGAACATATTAGTAATAGGAGCCAACGGAAAAATTGGTCAGAAAATTGTCAATAAAATTCATAGTAACTCACCTCACGATGCCATTGCGATGGTGAGAGAAGAATCGCAGCGAGAGCAATTCGAGAAGAAAGGCATTAAAACGGTTCTAGGTGATTTGGAAAAAGATTTTAGCCATGCCTATGAAGGAAATAATGCAGTCGTATTTACTGCTGGAAGTGGTGGCCATACTGGGGATGATAAAACCAAAGCCATTGACCAACAAGGGGCCATCAAAGCTATTGATTTAGCTGTTCAACATAAATATATTCGCTTTATGATGGTAAGTGCTTTTGGTGCTGATTTTAATCCTTCTGATTGGCCAGAAAACATGGCTGCATACTATAATGCCAAATCAGCAGCAGATGATTATTTACAGCAAACAGGCTTGAATTATACCATTTTTAAGCCCGGTTTATTAACCGATGATGAACCAAAAGGAAAGGTTGATTTTGGTGAAAGAACCGATGAAAGAACTGGTTCAATTCCGCGTTGGGATGTAGCCGATGTGCTAGTGAAAAGTTTGGAAGCCGAAAATACTTATCGAAAATCTTTAGAATTACTTTCTGGGCCTTATAGAATTGAAGAAGCGATTGAGAACGTCTAAATTATTTTCAGCTTTTCCAAAGTTTAGAACTTTGGAAAAGCTATTCTACATTAGCTCAATACTTCATGTAAAATCCGTAGTGATTTAATTTCTTTGAAAGAATGACTGTGAATTTGGTAAAAATGAATCAATACCTTTAGCAATTGCTGTCTTTGTTCTCCATTGATTTTTAAATCATAAGTCAAATCATTGGCTAAAAGCTCATCCAATTTCACCAACTCATCTGGCCTCAATTTAAAGGGGTGATAATGTGAGACTTCATCCATAATTTCCACTGCACCGGATGGTTTGAATCCTAAATAAGTTGTAAGCTGTGCCAAAAACTGTAAATGGAAATTGATGTAGTCTTCTCCTTTCTGGTCGAAATAAATAAGGCTATCGTGAATAAAACCAAACATCATGGTATTCTCCTCCTCCTCTCCACGCAAAATATGATTCAGGAATTCTGCTAAAAATATACCAATTGAAGACTTAATAATTTCATAAGGAATAGTGTGATAAGGTGGATTCACTTTGATTTCCGACATGCGGTTAATATTACTATTCGCTTTTTTATAAACCACTAAATCGAGCAAAGTTAAAGGCTGAAAAATTGCCATTTTATGTTTGGCTTTTGCTTTTCGGACACCATTTTCAATATAGGATTGTATGCCGAATTTTTCAGTATAAACCTGTATGATGAGAGAGCTTTCACCATATTTTACATGTCCGAGTACTATGCCTTTGGTTTTATGAAGCATAGCTTATGGAGTTAGCGCAAATTTGGTTTGATAAGTTTCCGTGCCATCTGCATTGATTGAGAAAACCAAATAGACTCCACTTTTGGCTCTGAAGCCTGAATAATTACCTAAGTCCCAGGAGAATGTTCCGCCATTGGCTTTTCCTTTGTGGATGAGATTTCCTGCTACATCGGTAATCATCACTTCATTATTATAAGCCAACCCTCGGATAGTTACCGTTTTATCAGCTGATAGCCTTACAGGATTTGGAAATACCTCCACATCAGTATGAACCGCACCCGCACGGGTGGCATCCGTTCTATATGAAAGAAATTGGGATGATGAATTGATGAAAAGCTCTCCATTTAAAGGATTAACTATCATTTGCTGAATATTGGTATTAATAATAGGACTATTTGACCTTCTCAAATGTAGAATATTTCTTTCCGTATTTTCATCAAAAAGCCATAAGCCATCTCTGGTACTCATCCATTTTCTGTTGCCACCATCTATCGTGATATGGTTAACAGGTATTCCATCAAAAAGGAAAAAGCCTTCAAAAATTGGCTGAGAAGCATCTACATTTTCTCCTGCCAAAACTCCCTGAAAGCGATTGAAAAAAGCAACTCCGCTTTCAGTAGCTATCCATAATTGTCCATTTAAATCCATTGCCAAATCCTTGATTTGATTATTTGGCAGATTGCCATTTCCCAAAACAGTATTCAAGCTTCTTTCTTCTCCACTTTCAGGATTGAAAATAAAAACACCTGAATTGGTCGCTAGATAATGGTCTCCATTGGGAACAATTATATAATCGTTTACAGCACTATTGGAGGGCAAATTCATCTCTACCACGTCTTCCGATTCAGGATTGAAAAGTGCGTATAAATTATTCTCTGTTTTCACCAAAGCATAATAACTCGCTTGCGGACTTTCTGCGAGTGCCACCCATTCTGATATGATTGAATTCCCTAAATCCAGCAGGCTAATATTTTCTGCATCCCAGCTAAAGAGCCCTTCTGATTCACTTAGAAAAATACCGTTACCAGAAACTAGGTCTAAGGCTACATCCTGGAAAATGGGTAAATCCTGACCTTCTGAATCTTTACTTATATAGTTCCATCTGCCATTTTCAAAAAATGAAAAGCCTCCAATATTTTCTGCAAGATGGATAGTATATTGTTCTAATTGATGTAGGCTTTTCGTTATGCCTTTGGGTCCTTGTGGTGTTAAACTCTCAGTTGCTCCATCTTGATATCGGATTAAACCTGAGGTTTCATCTGCCAGAAAAAATTGACTGCCAAAAAAGCTAAAATCATTTACTTGATCGGATCCTTCAATTGTGATTGCTGTTTCAAAATTATTCTCATTCAACTGGAATAGCTGATTGGAAGAAGAGGTGTATAATTGATCATTGGCTATTTTTAATTGCTGTATAGGCTCGCTTGAACCAAAAACACCTAACCATGTGTCATTTTGAAACTGATAAATACTGTCATTATTTGCCAAACCATAAAGATTCCCTTCATAAAATACTGTTTTTAATAGTGCCGTCCCTTCATTGTTAATAGGTTCTCTTTCCCAATTCTGAAAATCTTTCAAATTGATATTTGAAGCTAAATCTCCAATTAATAACCCTTCGGCAGTACTCAGGAAAAGTTTTTCATTATCTGTGCTAATTCCATTAATAAGAATTCTTTCTCCATCCTCACCCAAATTCTGAAAAGCATCTATCAATTCATTTTCTTCGATACTATATAAAACCACTCCAAAATTTGTGGCCAGATAAATGATATCCTCTATAACAACCGCTTCATTTATTTTCTTATCTCCCCTTAATTCTGATTGAAAAATATCTTCAAAAGTAGTGATGCTAAGCTCTTCATCCATTACATCCATTAAGCCATCTTCATAGCCAATCAATAATAAATCACCTACTACTTCTAGCATGCTGATATTGATACTACTCAAACCATCGGTGGTGCTTAGTGTGTTGAGACTACCATCTTCTGTATCAAAATAAAAAAGTCCGTTATTGGTAGCGCAAAAAACTTTATTATCAAAAATAGCTGTCTTCTGAGCCGTGGAATAATCCGCATGATTTCTCCAGCTTCCCATAGGGATATCTTGGGCGGAGAGGCTCCATGAAAAGAAAATAAGCAATAAATAAGAAACTGATTTGAGCATAGTTCTTTTTAATCCATTGAATTATGTGTTCAAATATAAAAACTGATAGTTGACATATTGAGCCCCCTAGCCCCCAAAGGGGGAATATGCAATAAATTTCTTCATCTTTTTAATTGATACTTTATCATTATTTGAATATATGACATAAAAATGAAACTAAATAGATATAAATTTATTGTTTTCAGCTGATGTAAATCTGTGGGAAACATCCTTCCTTTGGGGGATTATAGGGGGCTGGAGGCTAGGGGGCGTTAAAACACTTCCTACATCTTGGTTCATACTTATCCTTTTCGCCCAGCATTACTTTTTGTTTTTCCTCGCTAAGTCGGTAGGAGTAGGAGGCTATTCCTCCGCATTTTACGCAGATGGCGTGCACTTTAGTGACATATTCTGCAGTAGCCATCAATTCAGGCATAGAGCCAAAGGCCTTCCCACTAAAATCCATATCCAAACCTGCTATGATGACTCTTTTGCCTTGATTGGCTAAGGAATTCACCACATTTACAATCTCTGTATCAAAAAACTGGGCTTCGTCTATTCCTACAACTTCTGAATTTCCTGAATACAATAAAATATCTTCTGCGAAATCAACGGGAGTAGAGCGGATTTTAGTTTTATTGTGAGAAACTACTTCGGATTCATCGTAGCGTGTATCAATTTTAGGCTTAAAGATTTCTACCTTTTGCTTAGCAATAAGCGCACGATTAAGCCTACGGATTAGCTCTTCCGTTTTCCCGCTAAACATAGAACCACAAATCAGTTCTATCCAACCTTTCCCCTTGCCGCCTTCTTCTCTTCCTATATGTGGTTCTACAAACATGTTTATATAATTGCTTTTATTATTTAGCTAAAACCTGTCAGGTTTATAAATTTAATCATCGAAATATATTCAATCAAATGATGGCCCTGCCCACTGAAACCTGACAGGTTTCTATGTAACATCAAAACAGCATGTCTAATATACCAAAACCTCCAACGATATCAGGAATCTTAAAACAGCTCCTGTGTCAAATGATAGACCAACCAACATAAAAAAGCTCAATCCGAATATTCCATATGCGGAAATTTATTTCGTTCCGCTACTTTTATTTTAATATCACCTAAAACTACTGCCTGACATGCTAGTCTTTCATTTTCCGCCAATCGTTTCTGATTTCTAAACCTTTCTTCAGCGGCCGTAAGTTCACCTAAATTTTCCATTCCTTCCTCCACTATCATTTTACAAGTGGTACACCTTCCTTTTTTTCCGCAGGCATGCATCCAATCGATAAAGTTTTCGTGTATAATCTCTAATGCTCTTTTTTCTGTGCTATTAGTGATTATCTTGCGTTCATAAAGGTTGGTAATCTCAATTTCAGGCATAAGAATAAATTGCAAAAAAAGTAAATTAAATAATGGAGAGCAAATTAAATCATCAGGCAATTGATGCTTACAGCAAAGCATTGGCAAAACAACTGAGTCAATCTTTCTTCAGTAATTCATCTCATATCAGCGGAAAGGAAATTTTAGAGCTGAGCCCCAACAAACAAATTAATTTGATGGTGCTCAAAAACCTTTTCAGAAAATGGAAAAAGGAGAATGCAAAATTGCAAAGCCCCTATTTCGATTACCACAGTGATGAAGTGAAAAAAGCCATGAAAGATTTCATGAATACGCTCTCCCGTCATATTTATGTTAAAAAAGAACATTTCGAACCTTTGTTAAAGGAATCTATCAAAGATAGCGTTTTGTTGGCTTTCTCCCCATACGATTTCTATTCAAAGGAAATTAACCAAAGGGATGACAGCCGTTTGCGCTTGTCTGATTTGAAGGATTTGAAAAAATATATCAAATTCAATGAATTTCTATTGGATGGATTAATTGAGCATTTCGAATCGCATAAAGAAGATGTGGTTTTTAATGATACGGCTTTTGAGATGTTCAATGAAGTTTGCAGTAATTCAGAAGAACAACCAGCCGATATTCAGCCCCTTTTAGCTGAATTTTCTAAAACTTTGCCGCTTTCTCTTGCCGATATTTATCTGGAAGAAGATAAAGATCAAACTGGTATTCTTAATGAAAAACTACAAAGCAAGGACAAACAAACCCTTGCTGATAAGCTTGCCAAAAGTGGTGGGAAAAGTATAATGAAAATGCTGACCCTCAACCAACGATTTATGTTTGTCAACGAATTATTCGAGGGTAATCAAAATCAATTTCTATCTGCTGTGGAGCAATTAGATGGCATGGATAATTATAAAGAAGCCTCTTCCCATGTCAAAAAATCCTTTGCTGATAAATACAGTTGGGACATGGAAACTGACGAAGTGCAGGAGTTTATGGAGTTAGTAGAGAAAAGGTTTGGGCATTAATTGGTTTTGGTACGAGCTGGGAAGCTCGCACCAGCTCTAGAATTAGATTTAAAGTGGTCAAATTCGACCACTTTAAAAAACCCAAGAGTTTTTCTACCTCGTCAAAACCTGCATCCTATGAGCATCCAACTTAATTAAAACAAATAGCAAAATGGTGAACGACCAAAGGGAAGAACCTCCATAACTAAAGAAAGGAAGTGGAATACCTGCTACTGGAAAAAGTCCTATAGTCATCCCGATATTAATTCCGAAGTGGAAAAAGAAAATTCCAGCCACGGCATATCCATAGATTCGGGCAAAGTTAGACTTTTGTCTCTCCGCCAGAAAAACTATCCGAATCATTAGTACCAAGAATAAAAAAATCAATACAAAACTTCCTGCCCAACCATGTTCTTCTCCTATGGTGCAAAAAATAAAGTCTGTACTTTGCTCTGGCACGAAGTCAAATTTGGTTTGAGTTCCTTCCAAGAACCCTTTGCCAAATGTACCTCCTGAACCAATAGCAATTTTAGATTGAGTCACATTCCAGCCATAGCCCAAAGGGTCAGCATCAGGATTGACCAAAGCTTTCAATCGGTTTTGCTGGTGAGGTTTGAGCACATCAGAAATCACATAATCTACACTTTGGATTACGCCAATTACTATAACCGCAGCCAAAATGGTAATCCCAATGTTTTTCAAGCGTTTATTGTTAATCACCACTATAATGGTAGCCAATACTATTACTCCAATTGTCAAATACATTTGGTCCACTAGCAATGTCAAAATAAAAATCAATGCTGCCGATAAGCCTGTAATCACATAAAAAGAAGGAAGTCCTTCTCTATAATAAACAATAATAAAACTGATGAAAACCATTGCAGTTCCTGCGTCTCCTTGCAATACAATTAAACCTAAAGGCACCAATACAAAAAGGGAAGATTTAATCTGGTCTTTAAACCGGTCGAGACGGACATTATTACTACTAAAATATTTTGCTACAGCCAGAGCAGTGGCAAACTTCGCAAATTCTGAAGGCTGCAATCGAACGGGGCCAAAAACAAACCAAGATTGATTTCCAGCAATTTCAGTACCCACCAACAACACTAGAACAAGCAATACTAGCACTACTGCATAAATATAATAAGCAAAGGAATCGAAGAACTTATAGTCAAGTATCATAATAGCAATGATGATGACAAAAGAGCCTGCAATCCAAATTAATTGCTTACCAGAGTTTAGGTCAAAACTGAAAATATTTTGCTCTTGTTCAACATCATAAACTACTGCATAGATATTAAGCCATCCTAAAATAACCAGTATAAAAAACACGGCTATCAATAACCAATCTACACGATTCCATAAGCTGTCCTGTCTTCTCATAAATTATTCAAATACGCTTTGGTCATCACATAATTCTCTACCCAAGCCCTGTTGGACGCCACCTCACCTTTAATATATTTTTCAATAAGTAGGCCTGTTATTGCAGCGGCAACTCCACCGCCCCAGCCAGCATTTTCAACATAAACTGAAATGGCGATTTGCGGGTTTTCTTTAGGTGCAAATGCCATAAAAGCCGAATGGTCAAAACTATCTTTATTTTGAACTGTTCCGGTCTTTCCTGCTATTTGAATGTCCTTCACTCTAGCAATCCGAGCTGTTCCATCCACTATTTCTCCCATAGCATCCACGACTGTGGTAAAATGCACTGAATCAATGCCTGTTTCTTGCCGATCAAATTCTAACTTATAATAAGAATCAGGTGTATCAATTCCTTTGACTAAATGAGGACGAATATAATAGCCCCTGTTGGCCAGTATAGAAGCAAAATTGGCTACTTGTAAAGGGGTTGTCAAAAGTTCCCCTTCTCCAATACTCAAAGAATATATTGTAAAGAAATTCCAATGATCCTTTTGATAATATCGGTCATAATAAGTTGGCCCAGGAACCATACCAGAACTTTCATTTGGGATATCAATTCCTAATTTTCTTCCGAACCCAAAATCACTTAAATAATTATTCCAAGTAGTTAAGCCTACTCTAGCATCTTTATTCATGCCTTCCACTTTTCCTTGTTGAATAATTCTTTTGAAAGTTTGATAGAAATAGGGATTACAAGAATACTTAATAGCACCATGCAAATCTTCATTGGTGTGGGAACCATGGCAATTAATTATTCCTCTGTTGCATACAATTCTAGTAGAGGGAGCAATTACACCTTCTTGCAAACCAATTAATGATTGTACTAATTTAAAAACAGAACCTGGACGATACTGCGCCATAATTGGTCTATTGAAAAGAGGCTTTAAAGTATCTTTATTTAACTCACTAAAGTTTTTGCTATAATTTCTTCCTGCCAATTGATTGGGGTCATAAGACGGACTATTGACAAAAGCCAAAATTTCTCCGGTAGAAGGCTCAATGGCCACTATACTGCCGACTTTATCATCCATCAAGTATTCAGCATACTTCTGCAAATCCAAATCGATAGTGGAAACCAAATTATTGCCAGGGACTGAAAGGGTATCAAATTTACCATCATTAAAGGAGCCCTTTTCAATTCCTCTTACATTTACTAGCTTATATTTTACGCCCCTTTTTCCTCGCAGTTCTTCCTCATAAGCCGCTTCTATTCCTGAAATACCAATAAAGTCTCCTTGTTTATAATAATTGGTAGTATCTCTTTCTAGTTGTCTTTTGCTGACTTCACCAATATACCCCAGCCCATTGGCTAAGATTGGTTCAGGGTATTTACGTACAGTACGCGCTACAGGATAAAAGCCTTTATATTCTACCAAACGGCTTTGAATTTTCGCAAATTCTTCATTGCTTAATTGCGGATAAAAAAGGGATTGCTTGATATAAGAATACTCTTTAGCCTTTTGGATTTTAGTGTTGAATTCTTCTTCGGTGATATCCAATAATTTACAAAAAGCGGTAGTATCCTGAACTTCCACCTCTTTTGGTACCACCATTATATCATAAACAGGAGTATTATGTACAATAATTTTATTATTTCTATCCAGAATTAATCCTCTGTATGGATATTGCACCACCTTATTAATCACATTATTTTCAGCCGCTAGTTTATAACGGCTTTCCATAACCTGAATAGAAAATAATTTCACTAGGAAAATAACTCCTACAACAATGATTAAAATTTGAATGATGTACTTCCTGTTTTCTATCATGAAAACCTCCCTTTAGAATAAAATAGATATTGTAAAATTACCAACACCAATACGGTTAATAAAGTGCTCATCAACACTTTAGAAATCACATAAAAAAACATGTGAAAGCCACCTGCCTCTATGAAAAAGACTACTGCTAAATGTAAAAACATTAAGGGAAGTGCATAAGCCAGAAACCATGATAAACTTAAGTCTTTAATGGCTGGACTATCCACATTCTCATATCCACCTCTTGGTGTAATGGCATTCAACCATATAGGGCGAATGAAAGCAACCAACGTCATAGCCGCCATGTGCGTTCCCAAACTATTATAAAATATATCAATGATAAAGCCCGTGAAAAATCCTAACAGTAAAATATTGTTACGGGAGATTCCCAAAGGAAGTAAAGCAAAAAGCCCACATATACAAAACAGAACGCACGGTTGTAGAGCACAAAATTTTGTG
>QNXU01000078.1 GCA_003973485.1 Bacteroidota bacterium
CAAAGGTTAAATTAAAAGAAGTAATAGACAAAAAAGCTAATAAAGATGAAAAATGGTTTTTCAGTCAAAGAGCAGTAGATGGAATGATGCGAGTTCAAAAAAAAATGAACAAAGGAAGAGACCAAAATTTGGAAGAACCTTGTAATACGATTAGTTCTCATCTAGCTAAAGTCAGCTTAAACAGTACTGACCCAGTTTTAAAAATTGATGGAAGATACAGAAGGTTTACACCACGGGAAGCAGCAAATATTCAATCCTTCCCTGACAATTTTAAATTGGATTCTGTTTCTGATGCAAGACAATATCGAGCGATTGGAAATGCTGTACCACCAGTATTAATGTGGCACATTGCTAAGTCATTGAGCCGATTAGTTGAAAAAGATATAATGCGGGCCAACTCTGAAAGCCAAACACATTTACAGTTCGCACAAGTCAACGCTTCACCAAAAACTGCAAAAGAGTATGTCTGTTCCAATGCTGATAAAAACGAGTTGAATGAAAAAAAGCTAGCGTACAATATTGTATAAAAATAATAGAGGTTTAATTGCTAAAACGAAACAAAGTAGGTATAGACAAGACCAGTGCTAACCTGAAAAGTTAGTGGGTATAAATCAGCTACTGATCTTATACTTGACTTTTAAAAACCACTACCCAGCAAAATTAAATTTGCTTTAAAAACGTATTAAACCATCAAATAAGCTCATTTTGAGAGGCATAAGAAATAGCCTCACTTATGTTGCTTACCTCTAATTTTTCGAATAATTTTCGTTTATGAAACTTAACGGTATCGGAAGGAATAAATAGTTTTTCGGAAATCTCATTGATACTATATCCTATAATTGAATAGCGTAGTATATTCTTTTCCCTATCCGATAACGCTATTTTTTCTATTCTCTTCCAGCAGATTATGTGAATAGGAAGGAGACTAGTAGGAGAGTTGAAGTAGGTTGAAATATCTATTAAATTTATTTCTATTCACCAAAAGTTATAATTATGGTGATTATATTCACCGTAGGTTATAAAATTACTTTGCTCTTTTTGGCGCACGCTTTTTTGTAATTAGTCCAATATCCTGCAATTTCCTGCCTAGTATATCGTCTTTAGCTAATTCCAAAAAATCATTCTCAAGCCTAAGAACCTTTAGCACATTCAAGTAATTGCCTATGCTAACAGATGGTAGTCCTTTTTCTATTGAAATAAGTGTATTTCTACCGATTCCTGCACGTTCCGTAACCATTTCTCCACTTAATTTGCGTCTTAAGCGCTTGCTTTAAAAAGTATAAGAAAAATAGAACCCATTACCATTTTGATTGATCATGGGGGCAAAATTGATATTGTTATTCTTTTTGAATGGATTGAAGTTTTTAAGCGGTTCAAAATAGTAAACTATTTCCGTAACCAAAATCCCTATACCTGCTCCTACCAATACATCTGATAGCCAGTGTCGGTTATTGAGTACTCTGAAAGCAGCAGTAGTGGTGGAAAAGAAATAACCGCTATAGGCTAGAACTGGAGTGCTGTCCTTGAACTCATGCATTAAAACACTGGCATTGGTGAATGAAAAGGAAGTATGTCCTGATGGGAAGGAATGCTCAGTGGAAAAATCGGGCCTCGTTTTTAGAGTAGTTCTTTTTAAAGCATGTGTTATCGCAGCAGTAATCATATTTGAAATCACCAAGTACTTCGTTTGGTCAAACCAATGATTTTTGGCTTCAATATGAAACACATCGGCAAGATACATTTCGGCTATGGGCACGTACTGAAAATAATCATCAATCTTAAAGTGAAAATCACGGCCAAGCTTTGTTCTAATATCGGATTGTAAATCTTTTTCGAATGGACTATTATTGACAATTACTCCTGTCGTTATTAAGGATAATGGAAGTATAGCGCTTTTTAATAAAGCGTGCTTTGTCCTCAAAGAATCAGAATCTTTCAGCTGAAAGTATTGCGCTTCAAGATTGAAAACATGGAAGAAAAAGAAAAAAATGAAGGTGTATTTCATTGCTATATCATGATATTATTTCTACTTCTATTTGCTTTAAAATTTTCAATCATTTTATTCTATTTTGTCACCTGAGTTCGATTAATAGAAGGATTTTCCCCGTAAAAACGGGGCGGGCTATACCGGAAAATTAATACTTAAATTTCAAAAAAGTATTTATTTGTCTGGTATCTCCTTCAAAATGCTATAGTAAGATTTCGAACAATTATTTTGAAAATTTAATCCCGATTTTCGGGGCCGAAATGACGCTTTGAAGGAATTTAAAGTCGAATTCAGCTTAGTCGTAAATAAAGCATTATTTTTTAATTATTGTAATAGAAGTGATATTAAAACAAAAACAGCCAACGAAATCCACTTTCGTTGGCTGCTTTAATTCGTAATTCGTAATTATTAATTATCTAATTGCTATTTATTAATTAATCACCCCAGAGATCGGCCATAGTATAGGGCGAACCTTCTTGTGTCCAAAAACTACCATCTACAAATCGGTATTTTCTATCTTCTTGCTTAATGGCTTCAACTTCATCTTTGGTCAATTCAATTGCATCCGCTTCTAAGTTTTGTTTAATTCTCCCCGCATTGGTTGATTTAGGGATAACTGAAATCCCTCTATTTAAACCGAATGCAATTAATAGCTGAGCAGGCGTTTTGTCATATTTTGCAGCTAAGTTTTTAATGATAGGGAGCTCGAATAAATCCGGTTCATCTTCTTTTTTCATTTGGCTAGCCCTGTCTTTGGAGCCTAATGGAGAATAAGCGGTCATTAATATATCATGCTTTTTACAAAATTTCACTAACTCTTCCTGCACTAGGTTGGGGTGTAACTCTACTTGATTCATTTCGGGTTTGATAGAGGCTATTTCTCTTAGTTTTTCTAGATTATTGATGTTGAAATTTGCTACCCCTATATGTTTGGTGAGTCCAGCATCCACTAGTTTTTCCATTGCCTTCCATGTATTTTGGATAGGGGCAAGGTCTTGCCCCAAAAAGTCATCCCCAGATTTCGGGAATTGTGATTCTGGTTTTTGAGCCACAGGCCAGTGCATCAGATAAAGATCTAAATATTCTAACTGTAAGTCTTCAAGAGTTTGCCTAAGTGCTGGTTCTACATCTTCCGGAAGATGGGCATTGTTCCAAAGTTTAGAAGTAATGAATATATCTTTTCGGCTGCACAATCCATCTTCAAATGCTTTTTTCAGGGCATCGCCAATTTCTTTTTCATTTCCATAAATGTAGGCGCAATCTATATGTCGATAGCCTACTTTAATGGCTTCCAATACAGCTTCATAAACTTCTCCAGGCTCCGATTTCCAAGTCCCTAGTCCTAAGGCAGGTAAAATATCTCCGTTTCTAAAAGTTAATTTTCTCATGTGATTTTAGTTTTATAGTCTCTATTATAATACTACTGAGAGCACATTATGTTGAATAAAATGTGGAAACTCCTATTAAAAAATAGACAAAAGAGCTTCTTTGTAAAGGCTTATGATGTCTCACAAATTTTGTTTGCCAAATTCAATTAATATTTGCTAGGTGGTATCAAGTATAATAATAATCATTCATTCTCTCAATCTCCTTCCCTTTTGGGGAAGGACAAAGGATGGGGCATTTTGGGGAAGGAATGAGGATGTTGTTTTTTTCAACACTTAGCAGTGAATTCATTGCATTATTCCGCTAATTTCTTCTAAATGCAGAAAAGTTCGATCATCTTTCTATTTATAATTTTTCTAAATTAGTAATGTTTTAAGTATTAAAAATACCATAAAGCACTTTATATCAGATAATTAAGCCTTTTTTTATGAAAAGGGATATAAAAATACCAAATTTGTATCCGAAATGTATTTGAAATAATGGCTTTGGGCAGTAGATTTGTACCCAATTAATAATTGGTGTTCCCAGATGCTAAATGAACAAATAAATATGTCCTTGAAAACGTATATTACTCGCTTATCTTTTATAGCATTCCTATTAGTGAGTTTTTTATCATTACCAAATAGTGCTTTTGCTCAGGCTGATGAATTGCCTACGAGCGAAGAAGCAATTGCAAATGGTGAAAAACTATTTAAGAATAATTGTGCTGTTTGTCACCAAGTCCAAAATAAAATGGTTGGACCTGCTCTTAAAAACGTTTACGAAAGAAGAGAGTTGCCTTGGTTATTGAATTTTATTAAAAATTCTCAGAAAGTAATTCAAGGTGGGGATGAATATGCAGTAAACCTATATAATGAATACGGAAAGGCTGTAATGCCTAATTTTGATTACTTCGCAGATGAGGAAATCAAAAGTATTCTTGGGTATATTAAATATCAAACTGAAAACCCGCCTCAAGAAGCAACAGCTGATGCTGGTGGAGCAGCCACAGAAGCTGGAGATGGTGGAGGAGGTATTCCTTCGGAGTATCTTACATTAATAATTGTAGGCTTCGTAATCGTTTTGATTTTGATATTGGTTGTTTTGGTTTTGATTGTTACAGTCTTGACCAAATTCATCAATCAAAAAGAAGATATTGACGAGAGAGATAGAGAATTTGTTAATCAAAAATTAAATCTTAATAAATTGGTAAGAAGTAATGGCTTCTTATTCTTTGTGATTTTAATTTTTACAGCAGTTGTTGCTAAAACAGTTATTGATGGTCTTTATACAGTAGGTGTTCAGCAAGGATATCAACCAACACAACCCATTGCTTTCTCTCACGAGATTCATGCTGGGCAGTATGAAATTGATTGTCAGTATTGTCACACGGGAGTAATGAATAGCAAGAGTGCTAACATTCCTTCAGCTAATATTTGTATGAACTGTCATACAGCTATTAAAACTGAGTCAAAAGAAATAGCAAAAATTTATAAAGCAATCGATTACGATGCTGAAACTGGTGAGTATGGAGATAATGTAAAGCCGATTGAATGGGTAAGGGTACATAACCTTCCTGATTTGGCTTATTTCAACCACTCTCAGCACGTGAATGTAGGTGAAATTGAATGTCAAACTTGTCATGGTCCTATAGAGGAAATGGCGGTTGTGAAACAATGGAGCACATTAACAATGGGATGGTGTATCAACTGTCACAGAGAGACTAAAGTAAATGCAAAAGGTAATGCATATTACGATCAATTAGTTGAAGCACATGATGGTGGCGACTTGAAAGTTGTAGATATAGGTGGTTTGGAATGTGCAAAGTGTCATTATTAATAAAAAATATTTAAGACTTCATTAATCATAGATATGAGTGATCAAAAAACATATTGGAAAGGAACTGAACAATTAACAAATGATCCTTCATTTGTTAAAAATGCAGAAAAAGAATTTCCTGAATACTTACCAATCAATGAGAATAAAGAGTCCAACGGAAGTACTTCCAGAAGAGATTTCTTGAAATTGATGGGGTTTGGTGTAGCTGCAGCATCCCTTGCTGCTTGTGAAGCACCCGTAAGAAAAGCAATTCCTTATTTGAATAAACCTGTTGATGTTGATCCAGGTATCGCGAACTACTATGCGTCTACTTATTCAGTAGGAGGAGATTATGCCAGCATTGTAGTAAAAACTCGTGAAGGAAGACCTATCAAAATTGAAGGTAATAAAAAGTCTTCTATCACTCAAGGTGGTGTGAATGCTCAAGTGGAGGCTTCAGTACTTTCTTTATATGATCAAGAACGATTAAGAGGCCCTTTAAAAGAAGGAAAAAATACTGATTGGAAAACAATCGATAAAGAAATTACTGAGCAACTTCAAGCCATAAGTGATGCTGGTGGGCAAATTAGAATTGTTTCTAATACAGTTAATTCGCCTTCAACATTAAAAGCTATTCAGGAAATGGCTGATAAGTATGGCAATACTGAGCATGTCATGTACGATGCAATCTCTCAGCATGGTATGTTGGTTGCTAATGAAACAATGTTTGGAGTAAAAGCAATCCCTTCTTATGATTTCAGTAAAGCTAATACTATCGTTAGTTTTAATGCTGATTTCTTAGGAACTTGGGTTTCTCCAATCGAACATACGAAACAATACAGTAAAACTAGAAAGGTAAATAGTGAGAACAAAAACATGTCTCGTCACTATCAATTTGAAGCTAACCTTTCTTTAACAGGTTCTAATGCTGATTATAGAACTCCAGTTAAACCTTCACAGGAAGGATTAGCAGTTGCTGCATTATATAATGAGGTGGCTAAATTGACTGGAAATTCATCTATCAACACTAATAAAGTAGAGATAGCGAATATTAGCAAAGCTGCAAAAGACTTAGTTTCTAATAAAGGTAAATCTTTAGTAGTTGCAGGTTCAAATGACACTGATATTCAGATATTGGTAAATGGTATCAATTCCATGTTAAATAATTATGGAACTACCATCGATTTGAATCAATATTCAAATTCAAGAAAAGGTGACGATGCATCCTTCAGCAAGTTTGTGAAAGATTCTAAGGCTGGAAATATTAAAGCGGTAATATTCTACAATGCTAATCCAGTTTATGATTCTGGAATGGGAGAGGAGTTAAAAGCAGCTTTAGGAAAAGTATCTTTAACAGTTTCTACTTCTGAAAGAAAAGACGAAACTGCTGATGTTGTAAAATATGTAGCACCAGATCATCACTTCTTAGAGTCATGGAATGATGCTGAACCTAAAAAAGGTCAGTTGAGTTTAACTCAGCCAACTATTTCTCCATTGTTCAAAACTCGTCAGGCTCAAGACAGCTTCATGACTTGGACTGGAAATAAACAAGAATATTATAATTTCCTTAGAAAGAATTGGGAAGACAAGCATTTCAGTGGTCAAGAGCCTACTTTCGATATTTTCTGGGATAAAACTTTACATAATGGTGTATTCACCTATAATGTAGAAAACAGTGATTTAACAGCACAAGAAGTAGATTTATCTGCGTGTGCAAATAGAATAAACAAGAACTATAAGTCAAGTAACAGTGACTTAGAAGTAGTTTTCTATCAAAAAGTATCTATTGGAAATGGTTATCATGCTAACAATCCTTGGTTACAAGAATTACCAGATCCGATTTCAAAAGCCACTTGGGATAACTATGCTACTATTTCCCAAAAAATGGCGAATGAATTAGGAATTAAAATTTTCGAAGGAAAAACTTCTAAAATCAATCTAACAATCAATGGTCAAGCTATGGAGGTTCCTGCATTGGTACAACCTGGTCAGGCTAATGGTACTATCGGTCTTGCTTTAGGATACGGTAGAAAAATGGCTGGTAAAGTAGCTAATGGCGTTGGGTTTGATGTTTATCCTTTCTTAGGTCAATTAAATGGTACTAAATCTTATGCTTTAACATCAGGCGCTAAAATTGATGGAACAGCTGGAAGCTACCAATTGGCACAGACTCAAACGCACCAAACTTTCATGGGGCGTGAAACGGTAATCCAAGAAGCTTTATTAGAAGATTACAAGAAAAAAGGATGGGAGAGAAATTTCCAACCACATATAGAAACTAGTAAAGGAAGTGTAAAGCCATCTAAATTAACTCTTTGGAATGGCCACAAATATAATAACCATCATTGGGGATTAGCAATTGACTTGAATTCATGTACTGGTTGTGCAGCTTGTACAATTGCTTGTCAATCAGAAAATAATATCCCTGTTGTAGGTAAAGAGGAAGTGGTAATGAGACGAGATATGCAGTGGATGCGTGTTGATCGTTACTATAGCTCAGATGCTGCGCCAGATGATACTGCAGGCTTGGAAAAAGCAGCAGAAAATCCGGAAGTAACATTCCAACCAATGATGTGTCAGCACTGTAATAATGCTCCTTGTGAAACTGTTTGTCCGGTTGCGGCCACTACACACAGTTCAGAAGGATTAAACCAAATGACTTATAACAGATGTGTGGGTACAAGATATTGTGCTAACAACTGTCCTTATAAAGTAAGAAGATTCAACTGGTTTAAATACCATGACAATAGCCAGTTTGACAAGAATTCATCAATGAATAATGATCTTGGAAAAATGGTGTTGAATCCAGATGTAACGGTTCGTTCTCGTGGAGTTATGGAAAAATGCTCTATGTGTGTTCAAAGAATTCAAGCTGGTAAGTTGAAAGCTAAGAAAGAGAAAAGACAATTAGAAGATAAAGATGTGAACACTGCATGTGCTTCAGCTTGTCCTTCTGATGCTATTGTATTCGGAGACTTGAATAATCAGGACTCAGCTATTTCTAAATACTTGAAATTGAAAGAGAGTACTGATGAACCACTTAAAGAGGTGAATGAAGAACGCGCTTACCATGTATTGGAAGAGTTACGTGTATCACCTAATGTTTGGTATATGACCAAAATCAGAAATAAAGATAAAGTAAATACTAAGGCTTAATTTAATAACTGTAGCAATATGGAAGTCACTTCACCTGTAAGAGAAGTATTAGTAACAGGAAATAAAACATATCATGATGTATCTCATGATATCTGTAGGCACGTAGAAGCCAAACCAAATCCAAAATGGTTGGCAGCAATGGCCGTTTCTTTAGGAGCATTTTTAATCGGAGGCTATGCATTGGCTATCACCCTTTGGGATGGTATCGGTATGTGGGGTCTGAATAAAACTGTCGGATGGGCATGGGATATCACCAACTTTGTATGGTGGGTAGGTATCGGTCACGCAGGAACTTTGATTTCTGCTGTATTGCTTTTATTCCGTCAGAAATGGAGAACTTCCATTAACAGAGCGGCTGAGGCGATGACAATTTTTGCCGTTATCTGTGCCTTATTGTTCCCATTAATTCACACAGGAAGACCTTGGTTAAGTTTCTACTGGTTCGTTCCAATTCCAAATACTTGGGGATCATTATGGGTTAACTTTAATTCTCCATTATTATGGGATTTCTTTGCGATCTCAACTTACTTCACAGTTTCCTTAGTATTCTGGTATATAGGCTTAATTCCTGATTTTGCTACAATCAGAGATAGAGCAACTAACAAAATATCAAAAGCCATCTATGGTGCTTTAAGTTTCGGATGGGATGGAGCTGCAAAAACATGGCAACGATATGAAACCGTCTCATTGGTTTTAGCTGGTCTAGCTACTCCACTTGTACTTTCAGTACACACTATTGTATCAATGGACTTTGCAACCTCGGTTATTCCAGGATGGCACACCACTATTTTCCCTCCTTATTTTGTGGCGGGTGCGATTTTCTCAGGATTTGCGATGGTACTAACCTTAATGTTGGTAACTAGAAAAGTTTACAACCTAGAAGACTATATCACAATCAATCACATTGAATTGATGAATATTATCATCATGATTACAGGTTCTATTGTTGGGGTAGCTTACATTACTGAGCTATTTATGGCATGGTATTCTGGTGTTCAGTATGAGCAATATGCTTTCTTAAATAGAGCAACAGGTCCTTACTGGTGGGCATATTGGGCAATGATGACATGTAATGTGATTTCGCCTCAGTTATTCTGGTTCAAGAAAATTAGAACAAGCTTATGGGCTACTTTCATTTTATCTATCGTGGTAAATATTGGAATGTGGTTCGAAAGATTTGTAATTATAGTTACCTCACTGCATAGAGATTATCTACCATCAAGTTGGGCAATGTTTAGCCCTACTATTTATGATATGGGTATCTATCTATTCAGTTTTGGTTTATTCTTTACACTGTTCTTTTCTTTTGCTAAATTCTTCCCAGTGATTAATATGGCAGAAGTAAAATCAGTATTGAAATCTAGTTCAGGTGAAATTGAAAACAAAAAATAATTATGGAAAGCGGTAAAAACTTTATCGTAGGGATTTTTGATGATGAGTCAGTACTATTAAGTGCAGTCAAAAAAGTCCGTGGAAGCGATGTAAAAATTCATGAATGTTATACTCCTTATCCAGTACATGGATTGGATGATGAATTGGGCTATAAGCGTTCCAGAATTTCCATAGCTGCTTTTATGTTTGGTATCACTGGAACTTGCTTGGCTTTCCTTATGATGATATACATGATGGGAATTGACTGGCCAATGATTATCGGGGGGAAAGACCACATTGCAATTCCTTCATTTGTACCAGTTGGTTTTGAGGTAACGGTTTTATTAGCGGCCTTAGGTATGGTAGGTACTTTTTTCGTGATAAGTAACCTTAAGCCTTACGGAAAACCAAGAATTTATGATATTCGAAGTACAGATGATAAGCATGTAATGGCAATTGATTTGGCTAAGAATAAAAAGTCTACAGACGAATTAAGTTCTATCTTGAAAGAATCAGGTGCTGTGGAAATTAATGAAAAGAAATTTTAAGTTGAATTATCAAATGATGACTACAAATAAAATATTTCAAATCTTATTTTTCGGCTTCCTTACAGTGTTGGTTGTTTCGTGTAAGCCAGGAAAAGATAATCCAGGAACGGAATATGCACCCAATATGTATCATGCTGTTTCTTATGAGCCTTTGACACAGATTACGGAGAAGGATGCTGGCGCTTGGGTTTCTTCTGATGAGGATGAATATGGTGAGTATTATAACTCAAATCCTAATAATCCTTTTGGAATGACCATGAGAGAGCCAGCTAAAAATACAGTTCCAAGAAATGAAAATGGCATGTTACCTTATAGATTGCCTAAAGATAGCGTGGAATTAGCAGCCAGAACTTTAAAAAATCCTTTGCCTGACACTAAAGAGATATTAGAAGAAGGTAAAGTACTTTATACAAAATATTGTACGCATTGTCACGGTGAAAATGGTGGTGGATCTATGGATGAAACTGCTAAAGTTGGCAAAGTTTATCAAGGTGTTCCATCTTATAGTGCTGGTGCTACTTCTCAATTATCAGAGGGTCATATCTTTCACGTGATTACGCATGGTATTAGAAGAATGGGAGCTCATGGTTCTCAGGTGCAACAAGAGGACAGATGGAAAATTGTACGTTATGTACAAACTTTACAAAAACAAGATTAATAAAACAGTTTTAAGATAATTTATCATGGCTGAAGAACAATTTCAATTTACTGCAAAAGCAAAAAAGAGACTATCTATTTTAGCTATTGTAGGTGTCGTTTTACTTATATTAGGTATTTTTTCTGCAAACTCTAATTCCCATGCTGATGAAGCAAGTCATGGAGAACAGACTGAACAAGTAGCGGAAAGTCATGGAGAGGAAGCACATGCGACTGAAGAGCATGCAGGAGAAGAAGGACATGGATACCATTGGTCGAAAAGAATATTTGCTAACCTATGGATCAACAATATGTATTTTGTTGGTTTAGCCTTATTAGGGGTTTTCTTTGTGGCAATTCAATACGTTTCACAAGCCGGTTGGTCAGCAGCTTTAATACGAATCCCAATGTCTTTTGGTAATTGGTTACCAATTGGAGGTATATTAACTTTAGCTATTTTCCTTTTAGGTGGTCATGATATTTTCCATTGGACACATGAATATCTTTATGATGTAAATGATCCGCGTTATGATGCTATCATTGCAGGTAAGGAAGGTTATCTAAATACGCCTTTCTTTTTAGCAAGAATGGTAGTTTACTTTGTTGTATGGTATTTAATGTTTAGATGGATTCAGAAGAAGTCTTTAGAAGAAGATTTGAATGGTAGTTCTGATTACTATTTTAAATTAAGAGGCATTTCTGCAGGATTCATTGTTTTCTTTGCAGTTACATCTTCTACTTCAGCTTGGGATTGGATTTTATCAATCGATACACACTGGTTCTCTACTATGTTCGGATGGTATGTATTCGCTTCATGGTGGGTAACAGCTTTAGCTGCCATTACATTAATCACTGTAATTTTGAAAGAACAAGGTTATTTGAAAATTGTAAATACTGGAGTTTTACATGACTTAGGTAAATTTGTTTTTGCATTCTCTATTTTCTGGACATATATCTGGTTCTCTCAGTTCATGTTAATCTATTATTCTAACATTCCAGAGGAAACTGTTTATTTCATTGAGAGACTTTCAAGTGATCATTATAGCATAGTGTTTTTTGTTAACTTGATATTAAACTTTTTCTTTCCATTCTTGGTTTTCATGCCAAGAGATTCAAAAAGACATACAGTTTTCTTGAAAATCGTTACAATAATCGTTTTAATTGGTCATTGGTTTGATTTTTATTTAATGATTACACCAGGTGTTTTGAAAGAAAATGGAGGTTTTGGATTACTTGAAATTGGTATGGCAATAATTTTCGGAGTGGCCTTCTTATTTGTAGCTCTTACTGGCTTATCTAAAAAGCCATTGATTGCTAAGAATCATCCAATGTTGAAAGAAGCAGAACATCATCACGTATTTTAATTTAATTAAGTAACAGCAATATATATGTTCAATTTAGCTATAGGTTTAGGAGTAGTACTTTTACTGGCAATTTTGTTCTTGATCTTTAGGATTTCCTCTTTGATAAGCGTAGCCAAAGGAAATACCAATAAGATTGCGACTAGTTCCAATAAAATAAATGGAGCTTTATTTATGCTCTTCTTAATAGGAGGGGGCTTCTTATTTTTCTGGTATTCAATTAAGGAGTTTGATAATTATAATTTACCAGTTGCCTCAGAACATGGTTCCGAATATGAATTTATGTTTTGGATTACAATGGCGGTAACAGGTGTTGTATTTGTTTTAACTCAAATTTTATTGTTTTATTTCTCTTGGAAATATCAATATAAGGAAGATTCTAAAGCACTTTTCTACCCTGAAAACAATAAATTAGAAGTAGTTTGGACATTTGTACCAGCTGTTGTTCTAGCAATCTTAGTATTTACAGGTTGGAGAGTATGGACAGATATTACAGCACCAGCTCCTGAAAATACAAATAACATTGAAATCATGGGTTACCAATTTGCTTGGGGTGTTCGTTACCCTGGTTTAGATGGTGAACTAGGTAATTCTGATTATAGAGAAATTGATGCGACTAATAACTTTGGTATTGATTTTAATGATAAAGCAGCTTATGATGATTTCATTCCTCGTGAAATGCATATCCCTAAGGGTGAGCCTGTAACTTTTAACATCAGAGCAAGAGATGTTTTACATAGTGTGTTCGCACCTCATTTCAGATTAAAAATGGATGCAGTGCCTGGTATGCCAACAACATTTACTTTTACGGCTACCAAAACAACTGAGGAAATGAGAGAGGAATTGAATGATCCTGAATTCAATTATGAAATTGCTTGTACTGAAATATGTGGAAGAGGTCATTATTCTATGAAATTAACTTTAATAGTTGATGAACCTAAAGAATATAGAGAATGGTACGCTGAACAGGAGTCATTCTTGAAAAGGAATCCTGAGTACTTAACAAAAGTTCCAAATGACTTAAAAGAAGTGGCACTTTTGAAAACAGGAATTGATAACAAAGAGTTAGACTAAAAATTAAATCATAAAGTTATGTCAACAGCGGCAGAAGTAAATATAGATCAAGATGTTCACCATGATGAACATCACGATTACGAACAAAGCTTTATTTCAAAATATATTTTCACGACTGATCATAAAATGATTGGTAAGCAATTCCTCATTACTGGTATAATGTGGGGATTGATTGGTGTTGGAATGTCTGTAATCTTCCGTCTCCAGTTAGGTTTTCCTGAAATGGATTTGGGTTGGTTAAGGCCTTTATTAGGAGGCTGGATATCTGAACAAGGTAAATTAGATCCTGAATTCTACTTAGCATTGGTTACTATGCATGGTACCATCATGGTATTTTTCGTTTTAACGGCAGGTTTAAGTGGTACTTTCAGTAATTATTTAATTCCGTTACAGATTGGTGCGCGAGATATGGCATCAGGCTTTATGAACATGTTATCATACTGGTTCTTCTTTTTATCTAGTGTGGTAATGATGGCTTCTATATTTATAGAAACTGGTCCTGCCGCAGGTGGATGGGTTGTTTATCCACCATTAAGTGCTTTACCACAAGCCATTCAGGGTTCAGGTCTTGGAATGACTTTATGGCTAGTTGCAATGGTATTCTTTATTGTTTCAATGTTATTAGGTGGTATTAATTATATCACTACTGTAATTAACTTGAGAACTGAAGGAATGTCATTCTCTAGATTGCCATTAACAATTTGGGCATTCTTCTTAACTGCAGTAATTGGTTTATTATCATTCCCTGTTTTATTTGCTGCAGCTTTATTATTAGTGTTTGATAGAAGCTTCGGTACTTCATTTTACTTATCTGATATCTACATTGGTGGGGAGGCTTTACCCAATATGGGTGGTAGTCCTATTTTGTATCAGCATTTGTTCTGGTTCTTAGGTCACCCTGAAGTTTATATTGTATTATTACCTGCTTTAGGTATTACCTCAGAAGTTATTGCTACCAATTCAAGAAAACCAATTTTTGGTTATAAAGCAATGATTGGTTCAATGTTAGGAATTACTGTATTGTCTTTCGTTGTGTGGGCTCACCACATGTTCGTTTCAGGATTGAATCCTTTCTTAGGTTCAGTTTTCATGTTCTTAACTTTAATCATTGCAATTCCTTCAGCAGTTAAAGTATTCAATTACTTAACCACTCTATGGAAAGGTAATATCATATTTACACCTGCTACATTGTTTTCAATTGGTTTGGTTTCATTCTTTATCTCAGGTGGTTTAACAGGTATCTTCTTAGGTAATTCTGTTATTGATATTCAATTACACGATACTTATTTCGTGGTTGCCCACTTCCACTTGGTAATGGGTAGTTTATCGATCTTCGGTTTACTAGCTGGTGTTTATCACTGGTTCCCTAAGATGTTCGGAAGAATGATGGACGAAAAATTAGGTCATATTCACTTCTGGATGACTTTCATTGGGGTTTATATGATTTTCTTCCCTATGCACTATATTGGTATTGCAGGTTTCCCAAGAAGATATTATTCTTGGACTAACTTTGATGCATTCAGTAGTTATACTGACTTGAATATGTTTGTCTCTGTTGCAGCTTTCGTTACTGTTGCAGCTCAGTTTATCTTCTTGTTCAATTTCTTCTATTCAATGTATAGAGGAAAAAGAGCACCTCAAAATCCATGGAGATCTAATACTTTGGAATGGACAGCTCCAATTGAGCCTGGTCATGGAAACTGGCCTGGAGAAATTCCTAAAGTATACAGATGGCCTTATGACTACAGTAAGCCAGGTGCTAAAGAAGACTTTATACCTCAACATATTCCATTATCTCATACGCCTGAGTCTA
Organism: Bacteroidota bacterium; assembly: GCA_003973485.1. Lineage (GTDB taxonomy): Bacteria > Bacteroidota > Bacteroidia > Cytophagales > Cyclobacteriaceae > Marivirga. The sequence goes on from QNXU01000078.1 coordinate 15,130, forward strand.
ACTTAGATCATGAAGTGGAATTAGCGAAAAAGGAAGTTGTTGATAAAACAGCTAATGCACAATCAAACGCATAATAACTCATTTAAAATAAGCAGCTATTACCGTAACTTAGTAACAGTTACGGTAATAGCTGTTTATCTTTTGATACTTGCTGGAGGTATTGTAAGAAGTACTGGTTCTGGCATGGGATGTCCTGATTGGCCCAAATGTTTTGGTCAATGGGTTCCTCCAACTTCAGTAGATGAGTTACCAGATGATTATCAGGACTTTTATGCAGAATACAGACATCAAAAGAATATAAAATTTGCTAAATACTTAGATGTATTTGGTTATTCTGAGATTGGAAAAGCAATTTTAGAAGATGAATCAATTAAAGAAGAAGCTGAATTTAACCCCTCTAAAACCTGGACAGAATATGTAAATAGGCTTTTGGGTGCGCTTGTTGGTTTTTTGATTATTTTATGTGTGATTGGATCTTTTAAATATATTAAAAAGTTCAAGACAGTATTCATTTTAGCTTTTTCTTCCTTGGTTTTAGTGTTAATTCAGGGCTGGATTGGTTCCGTAGTTGTTTCTACTAATTTACTATCATGGTTGATTACAGTTCACATGATTCTGGCTTTAGTCATTTTAGCAGTTTTAACAGCTTTATATTTTGTAGTTCATCGTAATAGCGAGAAAGACCTATTGAAAATTAAAGAACATAAAACGCTCTCTTATGTCTTGGTCGTAGCAATGCTTATGATTTTGATACAAGTGATTTTAGGAACACAAGTAAGAGAATCTTTAGATATCGTGGCTAATAGATTAGGAGAAGCTTTAAGAGGAAGTTGGATAGAAGGATTAGGAGTTGATTTTTATGTTCATCGTTCTTTTTCTATTGCTATTGCAATTATTCACATTTATCTTTTGTTCAAATTATACAAGGCGAAAGAGGAATTGAAAGACATTTATAGAAATGTTAAAATTTTAATGAGCCTTATCATTCTTGAAATATTATCAGGAACCATAATGGCTTATTTTGCAATACCATTTTGGGCTCAACCAATTCATTTGGTTTTAGGTAGTATGATTTTTGGAGTACAATTTTATATATTTTTGCAAGTAGTTTACACTACTCAAAAAACAAATAAAAAGGAGTATGCAATATCCTAATTCACAACAATTATCCTTTTCGGACTTAGTTTTAAGTTACGTAAGGAATCTATTCATATTATTGAAGCCTAGATTAAGCTTTTTAGTAGCTTTTTCTTCAGCTTTCGGTTATGTTTTAGGTTTTAGTGGAAGTGGAATAAATTATTCAGTTTTAGCTTTTCTTTCCCTTGGTGGATTTTTAGTGTCTGGTTCGGCTGTTACCATCAATCAAATTTTGGAAGTTGAATTAGATAAGAAAATGGATAGAACCAAAAACCGTCCATTACCTACTGGTAGAATCTCAATTCAAGAAGCAACAATTTATTCTATTATTACAGGACTTGCAGGATTAGGCCTCTTATTAGTTTTTACTAATGTATTAACCACAATACTTTCATTGATATCCTTGATTCTATATAGCTTTGTTTATACTCCATTAAAAAGAGTAGGACCAATTGCTGTTTTCGTTGGTGCTATTCCTGGTGCATTACCTCCATTATTAGGATGGGTGGCAGCAACAAATGGATTCAGTATTGAAGCTTGGATTATATTTGGAATTCAATTTATCTGGCAATTCCCACATTTTTGGGCAATAGCATGGGTGGCTGATGAAGACTATAAAAAAGCTGGTTTTAAATTATTGCCATCCGGTGGTAAAAAAGATTTGAATACGGCTATACAAATCATGATTTATACCTTGTTTTTAATTCCTTTAGGCTTATTACCTACTATGTTTGGAATTACAGGGATTTATTCTGCCTTGGTAGCTACAATTTGTGGGGTTTTGTTTTTAAGTCAAACATTCTATTTAATGAAGGAATGCAGTAAAGAAGCCGCTTTAAAAATCATGTTTGGTTCTTTTTTATATTTACCAATTGTTCAAGTAGCATATCTTTTAGATAAAATTTAATTATGGAGACTTCTTTAAATAAAGAGCAACAACTACAACCGAGTATTAAAATACTTTCTATGCATCCTTTAAAGTTTGCTTTATGGTTATTTATTGTCACAGTTGTGATGATATTTGCTGCTTTAACTAGTGCATATATTGTTCGTCAATCTGAAGGCAATTGGTTAATTTTTGAATTGCCTACTGTCTTTTTATATAATACAATCATTTTGGTTGCTAGCAGTGTTACTATGCACTTGGCTTATATAGCTGCTAAGAAAGATAATTTTAAAAATTTAAAGGTCTTTATGATTATAACCACAATTTTAGCAGTAGCTTTTTTTGTGGGACAATATGAGGCATGGGGTGCATTAGTAGAACGAGATGTTTACTTTGTAGGAAATCCTTCTGGCTCATTTTTATATGTAATTTCAGGATTACATGCATTTCATTTGATTTCTGGGCTGATATTTATATTAATTATGTTATTTTCGGCCTTTAAATATAAAGTTCATTCTAAAAATATGGTGAAAATGGAAATGTGTACAACATATTGGCACTTTTTAGATGGACTTTGGGTATATTTATTTATATTTTTGTTGTTAAATCATTAATCCTATTTTGAACAGTTAAATTTATGGCAACTACTGCAACAATTGATACTACAAAAAGCAGATGGGGAGGTGGAGTAGCCCCCATGAATGCTAGTTATGGAAAACTGATGATGTGGTTCTTCCTTTTGTCGGATGCATTTTCATTTTCAGCTTTACTAATAACTTATGGTCTAATTCGCTATTCACACCCTGCTTATGAGGGTACTGTCTCTGAATTTACCTTCAGCACAGAATATTGGCCAATTCCTGAAATGGTATTTGAAGCCGTTCCTTTCTTACATGGAGTTCATGCGCCTTTGATTTTTGTAGGTATAATGACTTTCATCCTGATTTTAAGTAGTGTTACTATGGTGTTAGCCGTTGAGGCTGGCCATAGAATGGATCGTCAGGGAGTTATCAAGTGGATGCTTTGGACTATCATTGGTGGTTTAACTTTCTTAGCTTGTCAGGCATGGGAATGGAGTCACTTCATTCACGGAACGGCTGAAGGAACTGTTAATGCAATGGGAGAGACTATTTTTGGAGCTAATCTGACCGAAAATCAATATGGACCGCCATTATTTGCCTCACTTTTCTTTTTTATCACGGGATTCCACGGTTTCCATGTATTTAGTGGGGTAGTGATTAATTTTATTATATTCTTCAACGCAGTAGTAGGTACTTATGAAAAAAGAGGTCATTACGAAATGGTGGAGAAAACTGGACTTTATTGGCACTTTGTTGATTTAGTTTGGGTATTCGTATTTACACTTTTTTACTTGATTTAACTTATTTGAGATATGTCACAAGAAGAAACTAATAACGTTCAGGTAATTCCTGAAGACAAGGAAAAAACCAAGAAGATTTGGAAAGTAGCAGCTATTTTGGCAATTGTGACCATTATAGAATTTATTTTTGCTTTTACCTTACCAAGAGGTATTATCCTAGTATCCATTTTCTTAGGTTTAACAGTCGTAAAAGCTTTTTATATTGTTGCTGAATTCATGCACCTAAAACATGAGCAAAAAGCTTTGATATGGTCTATTATGATTCCAACTGTTCTGATTTTATGGTTGGTAGTTGCCTTGATGGTAGAAGGTACGGCTATATTCAACATTAGATATTAATTAATTTCATTAGAACTTTAAATAAATCAGGTTGGTCTTAATCAACCTGATTTTTTTGTTTATGAAGAAATCAAAAATTTTAATTCTTACCATTACGCTCAGTTTTCCTGTAATTCTTTATTTGTTTTTAAGGTCTTATGGACAAAATGAATTTGCATTACCTGTATTCTTTGAGTATGAGGAAAAATTGTATTGTAATGACTCAAGTAATGCAAGTGATTTAATTCAGGTATTTAGCTTAAATCTAGAAGATTCATTTAAACTAGAGAATGTTTATAAGGCAGATTATAAAGTAGTCCATTTTCCTAATGTTGATGATTCTGAAATTCAGACATTAAAAAATGAATTGAATCGAATTTTAAATACATTCGATGATTTATCTATCAATCTTATAAGCTTTAGATCGTTTAGCGATGAAGAGGAAAATCCAGTTAGTTTTTTATCTGCTATTAGATCTAATACTTACCTCTATACTCAAGATGATAAAGACATTTTTATAAATTGCATATACGCTTTTCCTACAGAAGAATGGAAAGGTAAACATCCTTCTGAAGAAACTATTCCCATTGATAATACTCTTATTTTATTAGATCAAGAGAATAAGATTAGAGGATATTATGATGGATATGAAACAAAAGAAGTAGACAGATTGATTTTAGAAATTAGAGTTTTATTAAGCAATAAATAAATGAGTTCATTAAACAATAATCAAAATATATATCTGAAATTAATATGGGTTTTGTCAATTGCAATACCTGTAGTAGTAGCTATTCTTATTTTTGCACCTGAGAAAATTAATGGGGCAGGGGATTGGGTTTATATTCTTCCTCACCTGAATGCAACTTTTAATTCTATTACTACAATAGTATTACTTTTGGGTCTATATTTTATTAAAAACAAAAATATAAAAGCTCATAAAAGCATGATGTCTATTGCTTTTGTTTTAGGAAGTTTATTTCTAGTGAGTTATGTGATTTATCATTCAACTGCCGACTCTACTATTTATGGGGATTTGAATAATAATGGAGTATTGGATGATGCTGAGAAAACAAATGAGTTAATGTGGTGGAGAGGATTGTATGTTGGAATTTTATTACCGCATATTGTTTTAGCTGCTGTTGTAGTTCCTTTTGTTCTTTTCGCATTTTATTATGCTTTGTCAGATAAAATTGAGAAGCATAAGAAAATAGTGAAATGGACATTTCCTATTTGGTTAATTGTTTCCATTACAGGGGTGGTGGTTTATTTAATGATCAGTCCATATTATCCTAATTAATCCTACTTTCTCAAATAGGAAAAAGAGTTGAAAGCTACCGGCTTTCTAAGCATTAATTAAGATAATAGATGCTTTTTTTATCATTATAAAAATTAAAAACCTTATAGGTTTGACCAAATTTGTCTTAAATAACAAAGAAGGATTAATCAGAACTCATTATATGCTTTTTGAGTTTTATACTAAAAAATAATTCTATGAAAAAATTTCTGCTCTTACTCATAACATTTTTAGTTTTTAATTTATTAGATGTTGAAGCTCAATGCGCTATGTGCAGGGCTACCGTTGAAAATAATGTGAATAATGGTGAAATTGGAATTGCTAGCTCATTAAACTTTGGTATTCTTTATCTCTTTGCAGCTCCTTATTTAGTGGCAATGGTTATAGGGATTTTATGGTATAGGAATAGTAAAAAGAATAAAAGGAAACTAGATATAAAAGCTATTCTATCAAGGTACAAGGATTAATAGCCACTGAGCTTACAGATTATGCTAGTTTAGATTGCGCATTTTCATCCTCTTTAGGTTGATAATTGCTTTCAACTGGAATACTCAATACCACATTAATTCCACCTCCAGGTTTTGAATTAAAATATACAGCTCCATTAATGGTGTTTACTCTCGCATAAATACTTCTCATTCCCATGCCAGAATCGGCCACATTTTGAACATCAAATCCTACTCCATCATCTTCATAAAACACATTTATTTCATTTTCAGATTGACTGATTTGTAAATTAATTAAATTGGCTTTAGCATGTTTTATAGTATTGTTGATCAATTCTAATATGATATGATAAATATTTCGCTCTATATCAACTGATAATCTGTTTTGTAAACCATAAATTGATAAATCTGCTTTTATTTTTTCAGCCTCATTGATTGTCCTTATGGTGTCTTTTAAGGCTGTTTCTAAACCAAAGCGGCTGAGCAAATCGGTAGAAAGGTTATGAGATATTTCCCTAGTTTCTTTTATAGCTTCATTAATATTTTGTAATACCTTATCTGCTGCTGCCGGAATATCACTCGATTGAAATAGGAGTTTGATGGAAGATAACCTAGCACCAAGTCGATCATGCAAATCACTCGCTATTCGGTTTCTTTCTTCTTCTTGACCATGCATCATAGCATTAAGTTCTTTTAATTCCTGCTCAGTTCTCATATTGGCAATTTCCTCATTCTTGAGTTGCTTTAAGTATTTTTGTTTTTGAATGAAGAACCATATAGTGGAAAGCATTAGAATAACGAGTAAAATACTTAAACTTAGGAATAATTTCTTTTGAAAATTTTCACGTTCAATGGCAATTCGCTGGGCGCGTATCTCTTCTTCCTTTCTGGCGGTTTCATATCTAGTTTCCAAATCCTTAATTTCCTCCATTTTATCTTGGTCAAAAAGAGAATCCCTTAAGTTATTGTACTTCTGAAATAGGAGAGAGGCTTCTTCAACAGCACCAATCCCCATCTTTGCTTTAACCATATTGGAATATAGATGCATTTTAAGATTTGAATCACCAATACTTTCTGATAATTCAAGACTTTTTTCATATTGTTCAAGGCTTTCTTTAAATCTATTTTGTTTCAGATAGACATTACCTAAATTTAGTCTGGAGGTAGCTAATCCGTGAAGATCCTCTAATTCAGATTTTAGGTTTATTGATTTGTTATAATTTTCTATCGAAGCTGAATAATTCTCTTTTTTCTCATATAGAAAACCTAAGTTATTGTAAAGCAAAGATAAATTTGATGAATCATTTGTTGCTTGAAAAGATTCCAAAGCATTTAGATAATAATAGACCGCTGAATCATAATTCATCATTTCAAAATCATTGGATGAGTATAATAATCCAATGTTCATATTAATTACTGCATTTTTTTTGTATTCCTCTAGACTAGATAGTAAATCTATAGCTTTTCGATAATACTCTAATGCAATTTTTTTATTGTCAGCTAAATAGTAATTTGCCAAATTATTATATGTATTAACTAATCCTGATTTATTATTTATTTCAATGCTTATCTTTATTGAATTGTAATATGACTCTAGAGCTTTTTTTTGTTCCCCTTTGCTTAAATATAATAATCCTAAAGAATTAAGTGCGTTAGCCTTTAATAATTTACTGGGTTGGTGTTTATTTTTACTTGAAGTGATTTGTAAATATAATATTTCAGCTGAATCTAATTTATTTGCACGTCTGTACTGTTTTGCTTTTTCGTAAATACTGTCTAAGTGGTCTTGACAGTATATACCTTCAAAGCTTGTTAGAATGATAAAAAAAAAGATTAGTATCCTTTTCATTTAGTAAAGGTACTAATCTAATTACAATGTGCGAAATGTTTATTAATCTTCTAATTCACCAGTTTCTCCTTGACTGCTTCCAGTCTCAGTACTATCAAAATTTGGCTCCTCAACTAATTCACAAGCTGAAAAAGTGAACATTGCGGCTATTATTAATACGAATTTAAGTGTTTTTAAAGCTTTCATAATTTCTTTTGTTTTTGTTTTCCCTAGTTATGTTACAATATTACAGTGTTTTAACTTACTGTGAAACACCTATTTAGGGGTTTTAAAAGCTTAAATTGGGGGTAGCTTTTATACCCATTTGGTGGTTTTTAGTCCTTAAACCGTCTTTTATTAGGCTTAAGTAGTTAACTCAAATGAGTCTTTCAATACTAAAAATTCTCTTAAAAACTCTCCTCATTTACTCGAATAGCATATTTCATCTACTTAGTCAGTATTCTGGCAGTTGATTTTAAAATTGTACTATTTTAATATAGTGGTGTTAAAAACCCCCATTTGGGTATATTTCATACCCCCAAAAAAGTTTGAAATTACCCCTAAAATGGTGTTTTTTATTAATTTTTACCTCCCTACCTTTGAAATGTCGTCACAAGAATATGCGAGAGCAATCACCCAAGACTTTTTATATATAGACGACATTACCTGACTAGGTCGGGGCAGTTTAAATGAAAGTATAACTTCTCCCCTATTGTTGTTATTCAGTCATTGCCCCGTCTTAGCAGGTTTTAACATACCTAAAAATAGTTGATATTCCAGAGTGTGGGATAGAAAGAATATCATTGATGAATTAGGTGCTCTTCTTGGTCAGTTTAATTATTAACTTTTTAATATGAACGATAGCTGATTTATTTAACTCTTCCTGCTCATGAGTATACCTAAAATTAATAACAACCAGATTTTTGAACCACGTTTGCAAATTTTACATGAGCAAATGGATCCTGTTCTTAAAATGCTATACAATCTGGCAAAGCCAGATCAAGTTTTCTTGTCTTTTTGGAATGATGGTTATAGTCAGGTTTATAATCAGGAAACCGGATTTTATCAAACGGAAGATTTTGATTGCCAGCAATTAGAAAAGAAGTTTAAATCCTTATTTTCGGAGGTCATTTTTGTCCCTAATGCTCGTTTACATACACTAATACAAGATATTAAACTGTTTTCTAATAGCGGAAGCAGTTCTAATGTTTTTCTTTTACCATTAATTAATGCAAAGGATAATAGGATAGGAGTGTTGGGTTTGAATATGGCTGATGAAGGAGCTTTTGATTTTGAGCAGATAGTTCATCAAATTGAAAGCGTTGGGCAGCATATCGTATCAATTTATGATAATTTATTAGGTAAAAGTTCGGCATCTTATACTCATAAGGTGAATTTTGATCAAATGCCAGCGTCTTTTCTAAATTTTAGTATTACTAAAAATGCTGAATTATTGGATTGTCATTTTAGTAAACATTTGATAAGAAAGCATCCAGCCTTTTTAAATTTTTCAGGAAATTCAATGGAAATGCTGGAACCACTATTGCAAATGGAATTAACTGCATTTACTAAAATGTTGTTGAAATCTAATACTGATCAAAGTATTGAATATGTTTACCCTTATTTAGTTGAGAACCAAGACAAAAAGTATTTCTTAATTAAAATACATGCTTCTCTAACTCATGATGGAATTTATCAATGTCTAGCAATTATTGATGATATCAGTATCCATCGTAAATACAATACCACTTTAGATCAAATTTTATTTGATATCTCTCACGTAATGAGAAGACCAGTAGTGAGTATGAAAGGGTTGACTAACCTTATTGATTTAAATGAATTTGATAGAAATGAAATTTATGAAATAGCGAGTAAGATAAAGATTGTCTCTGATGAAATGGAAGACTACATCAGAGCAATGTTTAAAATATATGAAGCTAAACAGGAAGCTGAATATCATGTGTGATTTGTATGAAAAATGAAAACCGGAACAGATTTCAATATCTGCTCCGGGTTTCAAATATCGCTCTGAGGGTTCCTTAATTGTCTGAACGGTAGTATGTAATGAAAATAAAACAAGTTTAGATAGATTCTAAACTTTTTTTATTTATATTAAATTCTAAAATAAATAATGTTCAAAATATCAATCTTATAATTATGAAAAAACTATTACTACTCTTCATTTCAATTACACTTTTAAATCCCAACTGGGTTTTCGGACAAATCTGCGGAACACCGACCCCTACAAATCCTGTAATCTATTCAGGCAATGCCAACGCACGAGGTGCAAGTTCTGCATATTGTATTGATGTTTACTTTCATATAGTGAGGAACACAAATGGATCTAATGCTTTTACTTTACCCAATACAGATGATATAACTGAAGAGTTGAATGAATATTTTAGCCCACATAATATTGTAATCAATAATGCTGGATTTGATTTTATTAATAATTCAAATTTTTTAACCCTTGATGCTCTATATGGAACAGAGGATGACGCTTTATTCTCTACGGAAAATCAAGCAGGAGTAATAAATTTTTATATAGTAGATAATTTTGTTACAACGGGTGTTGTCGGATTAGCTGAAGATAGCCCTTCAAGGAATTTGGTAATGCGTGATGAGGATGCTCTTTCAGCTGTATCAGCACATGAGCTAGGTCACTGTTTTTACTTATTGCATACTCATGATACAGTTAATGGTGTAGAAGCAATAAATGGATCAAATTGTTCTAATGCTGGAGATCTAATTTGTGATACTCCTGCTGATCCAGGGTTGGGGAGTAGCAATGTAAATGTAAGTTGTATATACACAGGTGGCGGTGGATATAACCCTTTACCAAATAACATCATGTAGTATTCTAGAATTAATTGTTTAACAAATTTTACAAATGAACAAGGTATACGTATGAGAACAGCTATATCAGAGGAGACTGTTCTTCAAAATATTACAAGTAATAGTTGCGTAAGTATCTCGGAAGTTAACAACATCTGCCACCCAAATACAACAGATATTTCTTTGTCCAATTTAGGTGGAGTAACCACTAACTGGTCAGCTTCTAATAATGTCCAAATCGTATCTAGTAATAATTCTAATGCAACTTTTACGGCTGTTTCAGGGTCTGTTCAAGAAGATGGTTGGATCAGAGCTACATTAAATAATGGAATTGAACTTACCGAAGAATTTTGGATTGGGAATGTGAAATTTGATGATGGTGAAATAACAGGCCCAGGCACTTTATATGTTGGTTCAAATGGATATTATCAAGCTCCTGAAGCTCAGGGAAAAAACTATTATCAATGGACTTTTCCAGATGGTGGTTTTAATATAATTGCTGGTCAAGGTAATACAACAGCTAGGATTGAGGCTAAAAGTACTGGAATGAAAGTGATTGAATTAAGAGCTTACAATAATTGTGGATACCGATATAAATATATTTACGTTAATGTTAAAAGCTCTTCAACTGGAGGTGGAGGATCGAACCCTTGTCCTAATACTTTGGCAATTTCCCCTAATCCTACAACAAATGGTGATATTGAGGCATTAGTAATTCAACCTCCGGGAGATGGTGGTGGGGATGAGCCTTGTTTACCTACAATATCTTCTTCAAGCAATATGGTTGAATTAAACTCTAATTCTGAATCATTTCAAGACGGAGTAGTAATAATTACAGACCAATTTGGAGAAGTTGTCTATGAAAAAAAGCATAAAGGGAAAAAAGTGAAACTTAAATTACATAAGCTTAACCAAGGCATATATACAATTCATTATATGTTTAATAACGAAGAATTATTATCTACTAAATTTATCAAACAATAAAAAGCTATGAAAAATCTAATTTTAATATTTCTATTAAACATGTCGTTTTTTGGATGTCAAGAGGAAGATCTAAAACAAGACAGTACTATATATGGGACTTGGCAATTGGTTGAGGTATGGGAAGTAAGTGGTGTAAATGGGAAATGGGTAACTGTTAATGATGGCTATACATATGAACTAACATCTTCTAATACTTTTGAATCTACCATGTATGAGGAATGTCAAACAGGAACATTTCAAATAAAGAATGACAGTTTGATATTTGAATATAATTGTTCGCAGTTCAATCCATGTGAAAGCGGAAATTCAAAATGTATAGAAAAACTTGAAAAACAGGATAACTTATTAATTTTAACGCCAACCTATATGAATTGTGCAGAAGGTTGTGGAAGAAAATTCAAGAAAATAGCAGATGAAATAAGGCAAACAGACTAAATGTTTTTGAACAGGCGATTTTAAACCTTGCGGGTTTCTGAATAATAAAATATTCCAGTTTAATCAAAACAGTAATATGATATAAAGTAAAACCCGCAAGGTTTCATTTCTGCTGAAACCGAAATTCGGTCTGACGGTTTTCCACCGTCTGAACGATAAATGGAATCGCAAGCACTACAGAAATTTATCAAACAATAAAAAACCATGAAAAATCTAATTTTAATATTTCTATTAAACATGTCGTTTTTTGGATGTCAAGAGGAAGATCTAAAACAAGACAGTACTATATATGGGACTTGGCAATTGGTGGAAATATATGATGGAGGATCACCAAAACCTAACCAATCTGTTAAAAATGGATATCAATTAACCATAACTAGCTCGGGCACGGCAATTACCACTAATCAAACAATTGGCTGTTCTTCAACATACGAGCAGTTAAATGGCAGCTTTTCATTGGAACAAATAGACGATAAGGAGGCTATAGTCTTCGAATTCTATTGTCCAGAATTGGATAATAATATTGAGGATGTGGAGTTTTATTTAGAGTTCAATGATGACTTACTTGTATTAACACCGACAAACCGAGTGAATACTTGTTTTGAAGGTTGTGAATATGAATTCAAAAAAATAGCCGATGAAATAAAGCAAACAGATTAAACTTTTGTGGACATGTGATTTTAAACCTTGCGGGTTTCCGGATATTAAAATATTATAGTTAAATCAAAACTGAAATATGATTTAATAGAGTAAAACCCGCAAGGTTTCATTGCCACTGTTTAGATAATATCCAATTCTTTCCCAACTCTTGTAAAGGCTTCAATAGCTTTATCTAAATGCTCCTTTTCATGAGCAGCCGATAACTGAACTCTTATCCTTGCTTGTTCTTTAGGAACCACAGGATAGAAAAATCCAATTACATAAATTCCCTCTTCTAATAGTCTATCTGCAAATTTTTGTGATAATGCCGCATCATAAACCATAATGGGTACAATTGCTGAATCACCATCTTTTATGTCGAAACCTGCTTTTTTAATATTTTCCTTGAAATAATTCACATTGTTTTCAAGCTTATCTCTCAATTCTGTGGAGCTACTTAATAAATCAAATACGGCAATTGATGCCCCTACAATTGATGGAGCTAAAGAGTTGGAGAATAAGTAAGGCCTAGACTTTTGACGTAACATATCGATAATCTCTTTTCTACCACTTGTGAAGCCACCCATTGCACCGCCTAAAGCTTTTCCTAATGTTCCAGTAATGATATCCACTCTGCCCATTACATTATTGAGCTCATGGGTTCCTCTGCCCGTTTTTCCGATAAAGCCTGTGGCATGGCAGTCATCCACCATCACTAAGGCATCATACTTATCCGCTAAATCACAAATTTTATCCAACTGAGCAACATAACCATCCATGGAGAATACACCGTCAGTTACAATGATTTTGCTTTTAGCATCTTTTGCTTTTTTCAACTGTTCTTCCAAGTCTGCCATATCATTATTTTGGTAACGATATCTGGCAGCTTTGCAAAGCCTCACTCCGTCAATGATAGAGGCATGATTAAGCGAATCTGATATGATAGCATCTTCTGGACCTAAAATAGGCTCAAATACACCTCCATTGGCATCAAATGCTGCAGCATAAAGAATGGTATCTTCCATGCCCAAAAATTCGGCTATTTTTTGCTCCAGTTCTTTGTGGATATCCTGTGTTCCGCAGATAAACCTAACGGATGACATGCCAAAACCATGGCTGTCCAGCGTCTTTTTTGCCGCTTCCAATACTTTAGGATGGGAGGAAAGCCCTAAATAGTTGTTGGAACAGAAGTTTAGTACTTCTTTTCCTGTATTGGTTTTAATTGAAGCTCCTTGTGGAGTTGTAATAATTCTTTCTTTTTTATAAAGACCATCTTTTTCTAACTGCATTAGATCGTCTTGTAATTTTTGTTGAAGATTTCCGTACATATTTCCTGAAATTTTTTCTTAAAACAAAGATAAGCTTCATTCTAGGAATCACCATTAATTTGGAAAAATTTAAAACTGAAAAACTGATTATTAAGTCAGCTGATATTTTGTATTGTTTTACTACAAATTAAATATTTTAAAAATCTCTTTTCATGGAAATACTTATATTATTTCAATACAATTAAGTAGTTATACCTAGAAAAAGGTTGCAAATTGTGCTATTAAGTATGTTTTTCTAATTATAAAGTATTTGTACAATTGTAAGGTTTATGCTGTATGCTATTTTTCTCTAACAATAAGCAGTTCTAATTTTGCATTTATGGTTCAGAGAATTGGATTAGGGTTGTATGGAAATCAAAAGAATGATTTATCCGTTAATTGCAAGATGGAAAATAGCTTTGAGGCTTTTAGTGATTTTTTTGAGCAAGGGCATAATCCTATGTTCATTATTGATCTTAAATCTTATAAATTCCTTAATGTAAATCAGCAATTCGTGAAAAATCATTCAAGATTTGAACGATTATTGCCGCTATTTGAAAAGAACTTTAAAGAAATAGAGCTTAAAAATGGAATTCAATTAGAGCAAGATGGTATAGAATTTTTATTTAATCCTGTTTTCCAAAATGATGATAAAGTATTGATTCAAATTTTAGAACTGAAACCATACCTAAACTCAATCAATACAACATCAGCAAGCCATTTATTTGAAGAGTCAACGATAAATAAGCTATTATTAAATAAGCTTCCAAGCGGAATAGTACATACCAATAAGAAATTTGAATCACTATGGTTTAATGATAAATTTCATTTATTGTTTGGTCGTGAAATTGAAGATAATTTCAATTTTATTGATGCGATTTATGTGAAAAACATCTCTCAATTCTGGAATAAAATAGAGAAATTAAATGAAGAGGGTGGTCAGGTTTCTTTTTCATTTGTGATTCATAATGTTAAAAATTCAAGCGAGATTTTTATAAATGCAACTGCTTTTTTTGTAGGGGAACATCACCAGTTGGAAGAGGGCTATATTTTTATTTTGGAGGATAAAACAGAAAACCTGAATTATTCAGAGGAAATTACAAAACAGAATTTAGCCTTAAACCAAATCAATCATGAATTAGATAAATTCCTCTATAGCGTTTCTCACAATATTAGAGGACCTATTGCCTCATTAGAAGGCTTAATGAAAGTTATTGAAATATCTGATATTCATACGGTAAATGAATTAAAACATCACTTAAGACTTAACCTTAGATTATTAAATAGTTTTGTTAATGATATCAGTAATGTGGCAACTAACATCCATACCCATGTTAATTTCGAGAAGGTCAATCTTCGAAATGTAATAGAACAAATGTTGTTTTTTGTGGAAAATATTTATGATATAAATCCTAAAATCTCTACAGAAATACCTGTTGATTATACTGTGAAGACGGATGCTAACAGATTAGGAATTATTATTAAATGCTTACTTAAAAACAGTTTTCAATATAGAGATAAGCGAAAAGAAGATTTCGAATTAAAATTGAAAGTTACGCAAAACGAAGATTTCCATTTAATTGAAGTTATTGATAATGGAATTGGGATTTCAGATAAGGTTAAACCCTTTATTTTTGATATGTTTTATAGAGGTACTGAACTATCAAATGGAAATGGGATGGGGCTTTATAATAGTAGAGAGATTTTGAAAAAATTGGGTGGTACTATGAATATTGAGAGCAAAGAAAGAGAATGGACTAAGGTGAAGATTTATTTGCCAGTGAATATTTAAAGTAAAACCTCATTGATTTTTTTCAATGAGGTTTTTATTTAATTGGGCATGATTTAGTTACCTAATATGTAATATAATCCGAATGTTGGTGTAAAGGTGTTGATGCCTAAGTTAATTCGGTTTGTAATTGTAGTAGTATTTGTATTAGGATTGCTAACTGCATATCTATTAAACGATATAAGATTTAATTCAAAATTAAATCCCACTTTCGATCCTGGTGTGAAAAGTACTCCTGGATTAATTGAAAAATCAAGAGTAGAAATATCATTACCTTCAGTTCTGTTATTTCCATCAATTCCAACAGTACCTCCAAACCCTAATCCAATATTAGCAGCACCATAGAATTTTAAATTATCTCCTAGATCAATATGGTATCGTGCTTCTGGGCTAATTAAAATATTATTAGTTCTTCCATATACATCTTGCCCTAAGTTATTTCTACTGGTTACTAGACCAACAGTACCTCCTATAG
>QNXU01000076.1 GCA_003973485.1 Bacteroidota bacterium
TGCTCCATTAGAAACTACAATTTGGTCTGGTGAACTAGGTATGCCATTTTCTTTTTCCAATTTATTTGCAATGGCTTCACGTAAATCTTGATAACCTGAAACAGGCGGATATGCAAAATACTTCTCACTATCAATAGCCTTCTTAGCTGCTTCTTGAATATGTTTTGGTGTTTTAAAGTCTGGTTCTCCCAAACTCAAACTGATAATATCAATCCCTTGAGATTTTAATTCTCTCGCTTTAGCTGCCATAGCTAAGGTTGCGGATTCAGACATATTCTTGATGCGATCGCTTATTGGATAGTTCATATTATTTTCGTTATTACTTTATAGCATGAAATTCAGTTATTATCATAGCATATTGCCATTTCACTACCTATTTCATTCATTTTTCAATTCAGCGCTAAAATTAAGTAATTAGCTAATGATGTGCTAATTTTTCAATTGACAAAATATTTTTTCAATTGTTAGTTGACAATTAATGTTTGCTAGGTATGAGCTGGGCTTGGATAATATAAGGTCGTTCCTACGGAACTTAAGAAAGTGCTATAATTTGTTTTACTATATGGTCGTCCCTCTGGGACTTTAAACTGACACTCTCCTTTAAGGTCTTTTATCTTCAAGTTTCTGTGAGTTTTTATAGCCTGTCAATGCATAAGTTTAGATAAAACTATCTATACGAGAAGGCAGTCAATGCATTTTTATTACCAAGGTGGATACTATAAGATCGTTCCTACGGAACTTAAGAAAGTGTATTGATTAGAGTTACCTTATGCTCGTCCCTATGGGACTCATAAATACCTCATTAAATTTTAGTTTATTATTATGAAATCAGATATTTAGTGAAATAATATTGATAGCCTCTTTTTTAGCCCCAGAGGGGCTATATTATGGTAATTATCACCTGAAAACTGTTTCTCCAAGCTCCGTAGGAGCGACCTTAATTCATCAGTTTTTGAATAAAAAATAGCCTGCAATTCATAAATCACAGGCTATTTCATCACTAATTAATCTTTACTTTCAAGAAGCATCACCTTCTTTTAAAGTAACAGTTCTTTCCACAGGATTAAATGGGCTAGGAATTAACTCTCCTTTTGCATCTAACAATTCTAATTTAATAGTCATTTCACCCATTTCAGCCCCTTCAATAAAATAAGGTTGCCATTTATCGAGCATAAATTCTTCTCCATTAATGGTTGCTCTAACTTTATTTCCTTCTTCGGAAAGTTCCGTATTCAACAAATAAAAATCTAATAATACTTTCTGAGCATCTTTTCCGGTGTATGTTCCTTTCGGACGGCTGTAAAACATGTGTGGATCAGATAAATCAGCAATTTCCTGATCTTCAGGAGCTCTACCTACTGTGAACTGTCTAATATTTGCTGCTCCATAACTTTTTACACTTTCATGATAAGACCTTGAAAGAAAAGATAAGGCTACATAATGCCCTTCTTCTAAATCTTTTGTGAATTCAGCTTCATAATGTGCCGAATATGGTTCATTATTCAAAATCAAGTGAATATGTTGACCTTTAGGTGAATTGGCACAATTTTTAATATCAGCATCAATGGTTTGAGTAGCTAATTCATAATTTTTCACATTATATGAAAACTTAACAGCTCCAGGCTCTAAATTTGTTTCGTTTTCCATCGGGCTTAACATTTCCAACATGGAATCATCAAATTCTGGTGATTCAACTGGTGTCAGACTAATGGAAGAAGCTGATTCTTCAGTTTTTTTCTCTATTGATTTATCTTCATTTTCCGCTTTTTCTTCTTTATTTCCGGTGTTACAAGCAAATATTGCCGCCATCGCAAATAAAATACTAAATCTTATAGTGGCTTTTTTCATGGTTTTATGTTTTTTGTTTTATTTTACTTTAGTAAAGTGTACTAAGGTAGTGTGAATATGTTACACTATCAACTCAATTAATCTAGATACTGTTATGAGCAAAAAATTATATGATGAGATTCCTTCCCTTAATTTGGAAGATTTCACAAACGGAACAGAAGAAACTAAAGCACAATTCGTAAAGGCATTAGGTGAAGCCTATAATAATATCGGCTTTGTGGCAATAAAAGGTCATTATTTAAGTGACGATTTAAGTCAAAAACTCTATGCGGCAGTTGAAAAGTTTTT
The DNA here is from genome assembly GCA_003973485.1 of Bacteroidota bacterium. Lineage (GTDB taxonomy): Bacteria > Bacteroidota > Bacteroidia > Cytophagales > Cyclobacteriaceae > Marivirga. The sequence goes on from QNXU01000076.1 coordinate 2,137, forward strand.
TAATCTTAATACTGAGCAGAAGAAAGCTTATGAAAAAGAAGAGCTAGCAGGACAAAGAGGCTATACTAGCAAAGGAAAAGAACAGGCAAAAGGCCATAAAGTACCCGATTTAAAAGAATTCTATCAGGTAGGACAATTTGTGCCTGAAGATCATCCTCTAAAAAAAGAGTACCCTGACAACATTTGGCCATCTGAAGTTCCTGAATTAGCTGATTTAGCCAAAGATGCCTATCAAAAACTGGAAAAAACAGGTTTTGAAATGCTAAGAGCCATAGCGCTTTACTTAGGGTTAGATGAGAATTATTTCGATCCAGAGGTAAGCTATGGGAATAGTATATTACGAGCTATTCATTATCCGCCAATTGAAAACCCAGAAGATTTACCAGAAGACGCAGTTCGTGCGGCTCAACATGGCGATATTAATTTGATTACCTTATTGATGGGAGCAAGTGCGGATGGATTACAAGTACTTAGAAGAGATGGTGAATGGATTCCAATTACAGCATTACCTAATCAATTGGTGGTAAATGTAGGAGATATGCTAGCTCGCTTAACGAATAACAAATTAAAATCAACCATTCACAGAGTTGTAAATCCCCCTAAAGAGCAAATGAAAACTTCTCGTTACAGCATTCCTTTTTTTATGCACCCAAAATCTACAATGGACTTAACTTGTTTGGATAGCTGTGTGGATGTTAAACATCCGAAGGAATATGAAGATATAACAGCAGGAGAATTTTTGGATGAAAGATTAGCTGAAATTGGGTTGAAAAAATAATCAGTGGTTCGAAATATCCGATACCTGATCTATTTGAAGGATATTTTCATCCTATCTCTCACCACTTTCGGTGGTGCTACTGCTCATTTTGCGTTTTTTTTAGACCACTTAGTTTATAAAAGAGGCTATTTGACCGAAAAAGAATTGATAGAAATGAATGCCCTGTGCCAGATGTTGCCAGGGCCTTCTTCTACTCAAATTTTAACAGGTTTAGCCACCAAAATAGGAGGAGCACCTTTTGCTTTTTTAACCCTGTTCGTATGGGCAATTCCAGGAGTTGCACTCATGACAGGCTTTGGAGTTTTAATGTCTAATATTGACGAAAAGGAATTATCCACTCATTTTTTAACGTTTGTTCAGCCAATAGCGGTTGGTTTTGTGGCCGCAGCAGCATATCGTTTAGTAAGAAAAGTAATTCATACTAAAACAAGTGTAATCTTACTGATAATTGCAGCCATAGTTACAGTATGGATTAATTCACCTTACTTATTTCCAGTTTTGATTTTGATCGGTGGTTTTATTACTGCATTCAAATACAAATCACAGGAAATAGAAGAAAAAGAGAAAATCAAAATACGATGGACAGCTCTTATTATTTGGATTAGTGTATTGACTCTAATTGCTATAATTGGTCTTTTCACACAATCATTACCCATCCGACTACTTGAGAATTTTTACAGAAATGGTAGTTTGATATTTGGCGGAGGACAGGTATTGATTCCATTTCTCTATACCGAATTTGTTGATTTTAAAGATTATCTCTCTTCATCAGAATTCCTAAGCGGTTTTGCTATTGCCCAAGCCATACCCGGACCTACTTTCTCTTTTGCGAGTTATATTGGTGCACTTTCCATGCGGGAATATGGCGTTTGGGGTGAAATTCTAGGTGGATTCTTAGCCGCTGTGGGAATATTTGTCCCTGGTACATTAATGATGATATTCTTGATACGATTCTGGGATCAACTGAAAAAATTCAGAATCATAAAAGCCTCATTGGAGGGCATAACCGCAGTCAGTTCAGGAATGGTAGTTGCCGCAATATTTTTGCTTTTTGAGCCTGTTCAAAACACTATGCTCAATTTTAGTTTGATAATTGGAACAGTAGCTATTTTGCTTTTCACCAAAATTCCAGCTCCTTATGTGGTTTTGATTGGATTGTTAGCTGGTTTTTTGTTGGGGTGAAAGCTGATAATCGATAGACCCAAGTTTACCTTCAATAACAAACTTAACTTTTGCCCCATGAACCAAAGGCATATTATCCTCACCATGCCCAAATGGAAAATTAAATCCAATAGGAAAATCGTAATCCTCACAATGAGCTAAAATAATTTCTTCAACTGACTGACCATAACCCAATTTATTTTCGGATAGATTAGTGAGTTGACCGACTACCAATCCCGCTAGGTCTTTTAATTTACCTGCTCTTTTTAATTGCAATATCATTCTGTCGATATGATACAGTGGTTCTGCTACTTCCTCTATAAAAAGAATTTTATCACTGTATTCCAATTCAGTTCGAGTTCCGATTTGATGAACCAATAAGGAAAGGTTGCCACCAATTAATTGGCCACTTGCTTTTCCTTGCTTATGAAAAGAACTTTTAGCTTGTAAAGGGCTAATATTACCAGATAAAGATTCAATTAATCTTTTCTGATAATCACTTGAAAGTTTTGGTAATCCTTGCAAAACACTAGCATGTAAAGCGCAATATCCATTTTGAAATGTAGCATTTAAAAGAGCTGTGATATCACTAAAGCCAATAATCCATTTTGGATTATTCTTAAACTGAGTCCAGTCCAAGGCATCTACAATGTGAGTAATTCCGAAACCACCTCTTGCACAGTAAATTGCTTTTGCTTCTGTATGATCTAATGCAAATTGTAAATCAGAAAGTCTCTCTTGATGTTTTGCTCCAAATTTGAAATGAGCATTAAAAGTATTAGGGGCAAATTCTATTTGAAAACCTGCATCTTTTAAAATATTAGCTCCTTCAAGAACTGAATCCTTGTCCACTACTCCTGACGGGCTAATAACAAGAATCAAATCATTTTTAGAAAGGAATGGTGGATTTTGTATCATAGAATTAATATACCTTAAGAAGAACTTGTCCAAAGTTTAAAACTTTGGACAAGTAAAAAAAAAGCCCCGAATAAATTCGAGGCTAATTTCAATAAATTTCTGATAAATAGAAATTTAAAATATAATCAATGATAATTATTCATCAGTTGCAGAAGCATCTGGTGCTTCAACGCCTAATTTATTTAATACTAACTCTGAAATATCGCCTGCTTCCTCATCGGAAATATATAATAAAGCTTCAGCTCTTAAAATATGAGTATACCCATTCTCTTCTGCCACTTTATCAATTGCATTTTGGATTTTCTCATATAAAGGTTGATACAATTCTTGTTGCTTACGTGCAATAGATTGCTCAGCATCTTGCTGGAATTTTTGTAATGATTGTTGTAATCCTTGTAATTCCTGTTCCTTTTGTGCTCTAACTTGCTCAGTCATTGTAGGCGCATTTTGCTGATATTCAGCTACCTGAGCTTGAAAATCCTGATATTTCTGCTGAATAGAATTTGAAAATTGCTTTTCATAAGCCTCAATTTGAGATTGTACCTCTTTTGATTCTGGCATAAGGCTCAAAACATAATCAGCATTTGTGAATCCTATTTTTGTCTCTTGGGCACTTGCTGTATAAAATAAGCCCAAAGCTAAAATTAATATTAATCCCTTTTTCATCTGTCTATTTTTACTTTACTAGTTTTTATTTAAATCGTTTTCATCAATCAACCCCAGTTCTTCTAAAACCAAGTCTGTATAATCATGCACAGGATCCGTATAAATCATTATAAGTTCACCTGCTTTATCGAATACAATTTGTAATCTTTCTTTTTTTGCGACAACCTCTACTGCTTCAAAGACTTTATCTTGTACAGGTTTCACTAGTTCTTTCTTCTTCAAAAAAAGTAAGCCATCGAATCCAAAAACCTTATTTTGATATTCCTCTACTTCTTTTTCCTTTTTTTCTATCTCTGCTAAGCGCTCATCTTTTAACTCCTTTGTTAAAAGAACTTCCTCAGCTTTTAATTCTGCATACATTGATTCAATTTCTTTCCGCATGGTTTTTATTTCATTTTGCCATGCGGTGGTCAATGCATTAATCTCTTCCTTAGCTTCTTTATACTCTGGCATTTTGCTCAGGATAAACTTTGAATCTACATATCCAAACTTTTGAGCATTGGCCATTTGTGAACCTAAGCTTAAAATTACAATTGTTATTATGACATTAACAAATCTCATACCAATTATCTAACTTGATTACCAATGGTAAAGTGAATCTGTCCGCCACTTGGCGTATTGGTTCCAGGCGCATTATCAAACCCATACCCCCAATCTATACCGATTGTACCAAAGGCAGGCATAAAAATCCTAGCTCCCACACCAGCTGATCTTTTCAGGTCGTATGGATTATAATCATCAAAACCAGTCCATGTATTTCCTGCTTCTCCAAATCCTAAAACATAAATTGTAGCAGAAGGATTTAAGGAAATTGGATATCTCATTTCCATTACGAATTTGTTGTATATTGTTCCTCCAGACACTGGTCGTATATCTTCTTGACCATCTTCGAAACTTCGGACTAATTCAGTAGGACGTAGTGAATTATCCTCATAACCTCTAAGGGCAATAATATCACTTCCTAGGATAAATCCTTGTCCACCTGCTAAACCAGAGCCTCCTAAAATAAATCTTTCAAATGGCCCTACCCCAACTTTATCACCATAACTTGCAATGATTCCGAAATTAGCTCTTGTATTAATTACCAAATCACCAACAACTTGATTAAAGAATGAAGCATCGAACATCCATTTATTGAATTCCAAGAAGTTGATACTTTGCTCAAAAGAAAGTTTATCATAGTTTTTATTATTCAATAAACTATAAGGTGGCGTTAAAGATACTGCCAAACTTATATTTGAACCTCTTCTTGGAAAAATAGGATTATCAATACTATTACGAGCAATAGTTGTTTTAAAATTAAAGTTATTTGACTCACAATTAGAACAACCAATCTGACGACCAAATCTTTGAGAATTATTCAATGAATATCTTGAATACTCTAAAGAATTTGCCAAAGTAAAGTAGTTATCTGGCCATTTCAATCTTCTTGAAAGGCTAACAAATCCTCTAAAAATTTTAAATGAGCCTGCAATACCTGATCGTGGGTTCCTCCAATCTACAAACTCCCCTTGGTTAGAAAAATTACCCCCAATAGTAAGTGCGTTAGGTTTCTTGCCTCCAAGCCACGGTTCGGTAAAGGATGCGTTATAACTTTGATACTGTCTGCCGTTAGCTTGAAATTGCAATGAAAGTACTTGACCATCTCCTACAGGAAGTGGATCCCAATTTCCAAAATCTAAGAAATTACTGATGGAAAAATTATTAAAAGTAACCCCTAGACTACCTACAAATCCGATGAATCCACCCCATCCACCTGACAGCTGAATTTGATCATTTGAAACTTCTTCCAATTCCCAGTTGATATCAACTGTTCCATCATTAGGATTTGGCACTGGAGTAGGATTTACTGTTTCAGGGTTGAAATAGCCCAATTGAGATAATTCTCTTTGTGTTCTAATTAATTTCTCTCGGCTAAATTTCTCACCTGGTATGGTTCTCAATTCTCTTAGCACTACTTGATCATTTGTCCTGGTATTTCCTGAAATTGTAACCTTATTGATAGTAGCTTGCGCACCTTCATAAACCCTTAATTCCAGATCAATAGAATCACTTTCTACATTTACCTCAACTGGAGTTACATTAAAGAATAAATATCCATTATCCATATATAATGAACTAATATCATTACCAGTTGGATCGTAGTTAAGTTTACGGTTTATCTTTTCTAAATTATAAACATCTCCTTTATCAATATTTAAGACGGAGCTTAATACTTCATCCTTATAAGTAAAGTTTCCAACCCAATTTATATCTCTGAAATAATATTTTTGCCCCTCGTGAATTCCAATTTCTATAGAAATATTATTTCCTTCATCAAAAATGCTATCATAAGTAATTTCTGCATCACGATAACCTTTGCTATTATAAAAATCAATAATTGCATTTTTATCATCTTCATAATCTGTACGTACCAGTTTAGATGACTTAAAGAAATTCACATTTACATGTTCTCCAAAGTAATCTAAAGCTTTTGATAACCCTACTGAATCTTGTTTTGTAAAAAAACTGAACCAATGTTTAGGTTTGGAGTGAATAGCTCTACTTACAATATCCTCAAATAAAGTAAATCTTAATCTTTCTCTTGTATTTTTCAGTTTTCCTTTAATTCTTCTATCTCCAAATGCAGTATTTCCAACAATATAAAGATCTTCAATTTTAACTTTATTCTTTTTGTCAATATTAAAAATGAGTTCAACACCATTAGACACTACTTCATCTGCTTTCTGAACAGAATTAACCTCAACATTTAAAAATCCTTTTCCTTTAAAGTACTTTTTAATATTTAATTCAGCATTTTTAATTGAGGCATCTGTTAGAATCCTTCCTTTTACTAAGCTCAACTCATCAGAAATTTCAGATTCTTTAGATTTCTTTATTCCTTTAAAGCTATAGCTTGTGAGCCTTGGCCTTTCAGTCAAATCTAAAATGAGCTTAATTTTCCCCTCAGAAACAATTTCATATTTCACTTCTATATCGGCAAACAACCCTTGCTTCCACATTTTCTTAATTGCAAAAGAGATGTCATCTCCAGGAATATCAATTCTATCCCCTACCCTAATTCCAGTAATCGCAATTACTGCTCCTTCGTCTAGGTATTCCAATCCATTCGTTACCACTTCGGCAACTTCATATTTCCTGGGTTTACTGTAATCAAGAGATGGGTTGATTTGCGCCACCATTACCTGCGATGTAAGCAGGAAAATTATTAACATTAATAAATTTCGTATCATTCACTTATTACTTTTCCGAATCTTCTTTCTCTAGTTTGATAGTTGCGCAATGCGTTTATTAAATGTTCTTTTCTGAAATCCGGCCAGAGGACTTCGGTAATATAAATTTCTGTATAAGCTAATTGCCAGAGCATAAAATTACTTATCCTATACTCACCACTAGTCCTAATTAATAACTCAGGATCAGGAATACCGGCTGTTGATAAATAACTTTCAAATTTCAAATCTGTCAATTCTTCATCTGACAGTTCTCCTTTCTTACAAGCCGTTAGAGCCTTTTTACAGGCTTGAGCTATATCCCATTTACCGCTATAATTTAAAGCCAAAATTAAATTTAGCCCTTTATTTTGAGCCGTTTGCTCTATGGCAGTTTTCAACTCGTTATAGCATTTGCCAGGTAAATTTTCTATATCACCAATGGAAGATAACTTCACGTCATTCTTCATCAAGGTTTTCATTTCACTATTAATAGTAGAAACCAGTAATTGCATTAAGGCATCTACCTCTTTTTTTGGCCTTCCCCAATTTTCGGTGGAGAATGCAAAAAGACTTAAATGAGAAATCCCTAATTCTGCACAACCTTCCACTGTATCACGAACTGCTTTAATAGCATTTTTATGCCCAAACACTCTGGCTGCACCTTGTTTTTTAGCCCATCGCCCATTACCGTCCATGATAACGGATACATGCTTTGGTAAATTGTTTTTATCCAAATTTTTTTCCATCTGCAATCAGCTACTCGAAATAAGAGCGCAAGGTACAAAATTCATTGTTATTACTAAACCTATGAGAAAAATCAAGTGTTATTTTTTTAAAGGAACAGGGCAATTCACCCCCCAAAAGGTGTAGCTAAGTGATAGACCAGTAAAATAATACCAATCATTATCATTCCAATCACCAAATTGAAAATCAGAATTTCTTTTATCTGTTATTTCCTGTTGAGAGATATTATCTAAATAATCATAAAATAATTTCCTTGCAGAAAACTCGAAATTAATAGTCCAAAGTGGACTTACACTATATTTAATACCCCCGCCAAAGGGAATCATCAACTGAATATCACTATAGGTAGCATTTTTCTCGGCTCTATTCATTAATAAGAAGCCAGCTCCAACTGATAAATAAGGAGTGAAATCAACCAAGGCCTTCTCTGATCTAAAATCAAGAAACTCATAATTCGCTTGTCCTGAAATCTCAGTCAAAAAATCTCTGAAAGAAGCATTTCTTACTTGAGCTTGGGGATCAATGGGATTTTGATCGCTACCTTTTATTCTGCCAGCAGCTAAATTCAATTTGGCACTCCAGCCATCTTTAAAATTCCTAACATAGAATAAATTCCCGGCTATTGTTTGATTTGTGACATCATAAGTGCGGATTAGATCTCCAGTATAGTTAAAACTTGCTAGACCTCCTCCAAATTCTTTTGACTGAGAAATAGCATCTTGACCAAAGCTGAAGATCATCATAAATAAGAAAGGAAAGCTAAAATGCCTCCCGTTGAGGAAAATCATTTTCATCATAAATTATCTAAACTTTGCTCCTCTAACGAATCCTCCTCCCATAATGTATGTGATAGAGATATTTGTTACAATATAAATATCGTTATCTCTTTGATTCCCTCTAATATTTCTTCTTGGATCATCATTTCCAATGCCAGCTGCATTTCCATATCCTTTTGCGCGTGACCAAGCTAAATTAGAAAGCCTGGAGTTATGACTATCAACCCCTGGAACATAAACAAATTCTTGAATGCTTGAAAATTCTTCTTGAGTAAATTGATTAGATAAATCTGACATAGCCATAGCAAGTGCAATATCTTGATTAGCTCTTGCATCCTCTAAAGAACCAAAAGCTCCTAAATCAACATACTCTCCGCTCACATCATCTAAATAATCAGTAAATGTATGTCGATAACCAATTTCCAATGCAATATCCAAGTTATTTGTTAGCTTATATCTTGCACCAATTCCTACTGGAATTACCAATTGGATTCTACTGTATGGATCTGGTAGTTCCTTCCCGTATTCTTGTGCGTATCGTTCTTTTACATCCGCACTAAAAAATTGTCCTTCAGTGCCTAATTCTCTTAGGCTAACCCATTGATTGGCATAATCGCTAAGTGAAATTGCCTGTCCTTGATCAATGTATGCACCCGTATAAAAGTTTTCAGGAGCTCTTCCTTTCGGATTATGATAAATAATACCTCCACCGAAAAAAGCATAAATATTTAAAGGTGGTCTAGAAGAAAATCTACCTCCGTGTTTAAACAAATCTACCTGCCCTTGAAACGAAAGCTCAAATATATCATTTCTGAAATTGAGATTACGTAAATATCGATTCGCATTTTCTTGAACGAAATTATTTCCTGTTGGAGACACAGTTTCTCGATCCGAAGCACTAAGTCTTCCCCACATAAAGTTTACTTTCCAACTATATCGATCACCAAATTTTTGTTTTAGAAATAAATTTATTCCTGGGCGAGTAAAAGAAATATCAGTACTTAAGGATGTTGGTCTTGGGGCTATTTCACCAAAATAATTTAAGGCATTAATTCCTCCTCCAAAAGCGTAATAAGATATTTCAGGATTAAAAAGCCTTTTAGAACCGGAAAAAGACCCAATTTTCCGACTGCTTCTTCTTCTTTTATTTTTACCTCCAAAAAGCTGCGCTTCAGCAAAATCTGGCAATATTATCATTGCAGACATGATAATTGAAAAGCTAAGTATTAGTTTTTTCATATATACTTCGGTTCTTTACTTAAAGAGCAAAAATAAGATAAATAATTTAAATATATGGTACTCAATTCCTTAAATCTAAACCCCAGTTTAATTTTTGCCTTAGAGTATCAAAATAATTCAATTGATCAAAAGTAATCAATTTGGCTTTAAAATCCCCTTTTCTAACTGACATTTTGATGGAAGAATCGACAGAATGGGATTTTGAATCGAGGGACACTAAGAATTTGTTGCTGCGTCCTTCAATTTTGAATGAAATTACGCTTTGGTCTGACACAATTAAAGGCCTGACATTCAAGTTATGAGCACTAACTGGAGTTATAACAAAATTATTGGAATGTGGAAGAATTATTGGCCCACCACAACTAAGAGAGTAACCAGTGGAACCGGTAGGTGTTGCTACGATTAATCCATCAGCCCAATAAGAATTAAGGTATTCTCCATCCACATAAGTATGAACTGTAATCATGGAAGAAGAATCAGTTTTCAAAATTGCTAATTCATTTAATGCAAATGGCTTTTCACCAAATACTTTTGAGTCAGTCTCCAAATGAATTAAGGCTCGACTATCAATTTTATAGTTCTTGTTCAATAAATCTGAGAGTGCCTTTTCTATTTTATCTTTTGGTGTTGTAGCTAAAAATCCTAATCTACCAGTATTGATCCCTAAAATTGGAGTCTCCAATTCTCCTACATAATTTACAGCTTCTAGCAATGTTCCGTCTCCACCTAAACTTATGAGATAATCAACATTATCAGACGCTTGTAATTTATTGAACTGATGAAAATTAACATACTGCGGAAAGGCCTCTTTAAATTTTTTAGCAAAAAGTTGGGAGACAATCAATTCTGCATTAGAAGCTTCCAGATAGTCCACAACCTTTTTGATATGCGGCTTCACCTCATCGTTAAATACTTTACCATGAAGTGCAATTTTAACTGAATTAGGCATCTAAATATCTCATTAACATATCTAAGCGTTCTTTCTCATTAGATACTGATTTCACTTCCTGATATTTGGCAACAACTTTGTAGCCGAAACGCTCTAAAGTGGCAATTATATGGGTTAAATCAATTTTATTAATTTTTAAAGTCAATCTAAATTTGGTTGGTTCATTTTTATCAATATTCAAGCTGGAACCCATTATTTGCGCTTCATTTGATTCAATTAAACGACTAATTTCACTCAAAGAATAATCTGCCTGATTCATTGATAAAACGATCACTCCTCCTTCACTTTGAATAGAGGCGGATTGAGAAAAAATAGACAATGCATCTGACAGTACTACAACACCTAAATATTCACTTTCAGAATTAAGCACTACTACACACTCAAAATCAAAATCAGTAGCTTTTTTGACCGCTTGATATGCATGCTGATAATCAAAAACGAAACATTCTTCGCCTTTTAACATAAAGTCAGCCGTTTTAGCATCAACATTGTTATGATCAATTATCATATCCTCTGTCAGGAAACCCAGAAATTTCTTATCCTGAACAACAGGAAGCGCATGAAGCCTCAGTTCTTCCATCCAAACCAATGCTTTTGCGGCATCATCAGTCACCTTCAAAGGTGGGATCATATCGTTTATTAAATCTATTGTCATGCTGTTGTTACAAGTTCAGTATTTTTCAACCAATCATCCAAATAATTGTTAAAAATCTCAGGATGTTCCATCATGGGAGCATGGCAACATTTATCAATAAATTTTAAAGTTGTATTTGGTATTAATTTATCAAATTCATGCGCAACCATTGGTGGTGTAATAGTATCATTCAAGCCCCATACTAATAAAGTTGGCGCTGTAATTTTCTTAATTTCTTCGCGCATGTTGTGCCGCTGAGCCGATTTGGCTATAGCCACTATTCTCATACATTTTGGAATACTTTTAGTAGTTTCAAATACTTCATCTACTAATTCTTTTGTGGCAGTTTTAGGATCATAAAAGGTGTAAGCAACTCTTTCCTGAATGTAGTCATAGCTTCCTCTTTTAGGGAAGGAGCCTCCCATTGTATTTTCAAAAAGTCCCGAACTCCCTGTTAAAACCAAACGATTAACTTGCTCAGGATGTCTCAAAGTATAGATTAAAGCTACATGACCACCTAATGAATTCCCAATTAAAGTCATTTGTTCTAATCCTTCTTGCTCTACAAAACCTTCCACAAAATCAGTCAGGGCTCCTAGTCCAGCTTGCTTGATTGGCATATCATAAATTGGCAACAAGGGTATTAGCACTCTGTAATCTTTAGAAAATTTATTCACTACACCTTCCCAATTACTTAAAGCTCCGAATAACCCATGCAAAAGTACTAATGGCTCTCCTGATCCTTCATCTATATAACTATATTCTCCTTTTTTATGTATTTCCATAATTAATTTATTCACTAAAATTTTACTACCTCCTCCATCAAAATCCAGTCCTTTTCAAAATAAGCTTACTCTCTTTTCATTAAACGCTAGTAAGTTAATGGGGTTAAATATATCAAATTCCTTTAAACTACTACAATTTATTCTCTATTCCTTCACTTTTTCGCTTTACCATAGCATTCCAATTTGATAAAATCTTCAATCCATGCTCGGTAAGCGCTGCCTCAGGATGATATTGAATCCCATAAATTGGTAGCAATTGATGTTTGAAAATCATATTCTCATTTTCGTTAGAGGAAGCTAATGGTCGTAATAATGTATTTTCTAAACTTCCGACCACTAGGGAATGATACCTCACTACATTAAAAGCCTGGTTTATCCCCTCCAATAACTCATCTTCAGTTAATGGATGAATGCCAGATAACTTCCCATGCATAGGTTTTATCGCTTTTTTCACATCAGCGCCAAAATATTTTGCTATTGCCTGATGCCCCAAACATATACCAAGAATGGGGAGTTCATTCTCAAAACTCTTAATGAACTCCATTAAATAGCCTGCCTCTTCTGGTTTTCCAGGGCCAGGCGATAAAACTAGTGCTGAATATTTCCCTTTATCAAGCACATTGGGTGAAATATCATTTCTGATAACTTCGCATTCTTCACCAAGCTGATTAAAATAATCCACCAAATTATAGGTAAACGAATCGAAATTATCTACAATTAAAATCATGTTGATTCAAATAAAAATTGTGATTTCAATTGATCAAATACTTCTTGTATAAAAGGCATATAAGCAGAAATTAAATCTACCACAAATGGTGCAATAGAAGCCACAATAGGATATATGTAAGTTCCTTCAGCCATTTCAGCAGAAACACTTATTTCAATTGATTCGCCCATCCAAAGCACTAAACTTACACCAAACGCCCATTTCAACAAGCCGATGACTGCTCCTGCAAAATTATCAAGCCCACCTAAAAGGGTCATGTCTAATATCTTTTTGACAATTTTCCCAATAAGGTTAACTATTAACAAGATTGCTATAAAGAGTAAAATAAAGGAGATAATTGGTAAGGCTTGTTCCCAATTTTCGAAATAGGGTTGTAGCACTTCCATACCAAAATCCAATAATTTAAAAGCTCCTATTATAGCTAAAATCAGAGCAACTAAGGAAACAATTTCCAATAACAGCCCTTTTTTGAAGCCTAAATAAGCCCCAAAAAATAATGGTATGAGTAAAATAATATCTAGGGTCTTCAAGAAGCCAATATTTCTTTAACCAATTGAGAAATCATTTTACCATCTGCCTTTCCAGCTAATTCTTTGGTGGCAACTCCCATCACTTTGCCCATATCCTGTGGACCTGAAGCACCAACTTTAGCAATAATGTCCTCTAATTTTGATCTCAACTCTTGTTCAGACATTTGCTTAGGCAAATATCTTTCAATTACGTCCAATTCAAATAGTTCCGCTTGAGCCAATTCCTCTCTGCCATTGCTCTTATAAGTATCTGCAGATTCTCTTCTCTGCTTAGCGGCCTTCATTAATAATTTCATTTCAGCATCTTCAGAAAGATTTTCTTCTGCACCTTTTTCTGATTCCGCTAATAAAATCATAGACTTAATAGATCGCAATGCTTGAAGCTCTTCTTTATTCTTTGCTTTCATTGCATTTTTAATATCCGTATCAATTTGTTGTTTTAAGCTCATAGTAAATTTTTAAAATCATTAACTTGCCGACAAAGTTATCATATAAAAATAAAATTATGACAAGCTTAAGCGTCAATATCAATAAGATTGCCACTTTGCGAAATGCAAGAGGTGGTGATAACCCTAATGTAGTGAAAGTTGCCAAGGATTGCGAACGTTTTGGTGCACAAGGCATTACCATTCACCCACGACCTGATGAACGACATATCACCACAAAAGATGTCTATGATTTGGCCCCGATTGTGACTACTGAATTTAACATTGAAGGCTATCCTGATGAGCGATTTCTAGAATTAGTAGCAAAAAACAAGCCTGCACAAGCTACTTTAGTTCCTGATCCTCCAGGAGTTTTAACTTCCAATGCGGGCTGGGATACCGTCAAACATCACGATTTTCTGAAAGATGTAATTTCTGAATTGAAAAATATGGGTGTTCGTTCTTCTATTTTTATTGGAACAGATTTGAAGCTGATAGAGGCAGCAGCCAAAATAGGAACTGACAGAATTGAGCTTTATACAGAACCTTATGCTGCAAATTACGCTAAGGATAGAGAAAAAGCAGTAGAAGCTTTCGTTCTGGCTGCTAAAAAAGCCCAAGAAGTAGAACTTGGAATTAATGCTGGGCATGATTTAAGTCTAGAGAATTTGAAATATTTGAAAGAGAAAATTCCTTTTTTAGATGAAGTTAGCATTGGCCATGCTTTAATTTGTGATGCGCTTTATTTTGGGTTGGAGAATACGATTCAGCTATACCTAAGAGAGCTAAGAGAAGAATGATCCCACCTAACCCCCAATGGTGGAATGAAGTGGAGAGCTTGAAGTAGGAAGTTGGGTGAAGGATGATGGGTGAAGGAAGTTCTGTGCTTAGGTCAGTACCGAAGTTCAGACCGGAAAGCCCCTAAATCGCAAATGGGTAGCTAAGTGAAATCGAAATGAAATTTGTCTAGGTTCTAGTATCTAGACACTAAAAATCTTAAAATATGAAATTAAATTATAAAGAATTAGGTGAAGGCGGACAGCCATTGATTATTTTACATGGACTATTTGGTTCTTCGGATAATTGGATGACGATTGGGCGAAAATTATCTGAGAAATTTCATGTCTATTTGGTAGATCAGCGAAATCATGGTGATTCACCTCATGATGAAGTACACAATTATGAGGTGATGGCTGAAGATTTAAAGGAGTTTATTGAATCCAACAATATTGAAAATCCTCACATCATTGGGCACTCCATGGGTGGAAAAACGGCTATGTATTTTGCAGTTCAACACCCCGATTTATATGATAAATTAGTAGTGGTGGATATTGCACCAAAAGCATATCCCGTCCATCATGATACTATTTTGGAAGGACTATGCAGTCTAAAATTAAATGAATTGGAATCTAGGGGCGATGCAGATAAAAAATTGTCAGAATATGTGCCTGAAAAAGGAGTAAGACAGTTTTTGTTGAAAAACCTAACTCGAAATGATAACAAAGAATTCGAATGGAAAATCAATTTATCCGTTTTAGAAAAGAATATTGAAGTAGTAGGAAAAGGCTTGGAGAAAAGATTAACTACTGAAAAAGACACCTTATTTATAGGAGGTAAAAATTCCAACTATATAAAATCTGAAGACCATATTGCTATCAATAATTTCTTCCCTAATGTCAAAATTGAAATGGTAGAAGGAGCAGGACATTGGATACATGCTGAAAAACCTGAAGAATTTTTAAGTTTGATTGAAGACTTTTTGAGATAAAATTACTTTAAAATAAAATAGCTATGAAAAATCTACTTATTCTTTGCCTTTTCTTAGTATCCCCATTTTTAGTGTTTTCCCAAAAGCCTGTTTATGATAAAAACTTAGCAGATTCATTAGGCGCTGATGATTATGGGATGAAATCTTATACTTTAGTAATGCTGAAAACTGGAAGTGGTAATATAGAAGATAAAGCTAGAGTTGATAGTTTGTTCAGAGGACATCTGGATAATATTGGACGACTAGCGGAAGCAGGTGAATTGATTGTGGCGGGTCCTTTAGGGAAAAATAGTAATAATTATAGAGGCATTTATATTTTTGATGAGCCTGATAAAGCAAAAGTAGCTGAGCTTTTACAAACTGATCCAGCTATAAAAGAAGACCTATTGGCTTATGATATATATAGTTGGTATGGATCTGCTGCACTTCCCGTCTATTTAGAAACTCATTCTAAAATTGAAAAAATCCGACCTTAAAACTCTATAGTTAATGCAAATACAATATGCACTTGAGCTTTTAGGAACATTAGTTTTTGCCATTTCAGGTGCATTGGCTGTAAAAGACAAATCTGAAGATTGGTTTGGTGCTGGTTTTACTGGTTTTGTGACTGCTATTGGAGGCGGAACTTTAAGGGACATCATGTTGGGAAGCTATCCATTATCTTGGGTTGGCGACATGAATATTATTTATACCATTCTATTTGGGGTATTGCTCACCAGTTTTTTCAATAAATTTCTTCAAAATTTAAGAAGGACTCTAAGCCTTTTCGATTCAATGGGAATTGCTCTCTTTACCGTTGCTGGAGTTGAAAAAGCATTATCCATGGGCGTTAGATGGGAAATTGCAGCTATAATGGGCATGTTTTCTGCCGTTTTTGGAGGCGTAATTCGTGATACTCTAGTAAATGAAACTCCAGTTATATTCCGTAAAGAAATATATGCTAGTGTATGCCTTTTAGGCGGGATGCTCTACACCCTTTTAAACTACTTCCAACTTGAGAGAGATATTAATTTTATTGTGACGGCCTCATTTATCATGTCAGCAAGGCTGCTGGCGGTAAAATACCATATTAATTTCCCTAAAATTTAATTCTAAAGCTCAATATCTTCCAAACCTAATTCTTTGGTAAGAAACTCAATATCTTCGTTTTCTTCTTCAGAAACACCATCGGAAGCACTAGCAAATAAATACATGGTTTCTACTACAAATTCTCTGGCAGGTTCATTTTCATTAAAATAATCTTTCAATGCGGCTAGAAATTTATCTTGCCATTTATCTAAATTCCTAACTAAATGTCGAAACTCTGCTCTATAAATTAGCATGAGATTCTCTTCCTTTTCTTCCCCTAAATCATCTGAAGCAAATTCATCACCAAGGATCTTAGCAAGTCTTTTCACTGTAACCCATTCTTCCTGATCAACAATACCATCAGACATCACCACTCTTAAAGCAGGGAAAAGATTAACAATATATACAAACTGTTCTTTGTTTAATTTGATGAAACGCTCTTGCGTATATTCTTTAAAAAGTTGATCTATTTTTGACATTTTATGATTTAAATAATAATTAGCTATTAAATAACAGGGGCTTCATCCTCATCTTCGATTGTTGGTGAATTTAACAACAATACATATTGCTGATACCGATCTAAAATTTCATGAACATAATTTACTGGTTCTTCTCCCCTACAATAACCATATTTCACTACTGGATCTGTATAATATTTCTTTTGGGATTTTAATAAAAGATACTTTTCAACATTCCCCTCCCATTTAGTTGGGTCTCCTCCGTATTTTTTTGTTAAACGAATTGCATCTTGCATGTGTCCAATGCCAACATTATAAGAGGCTAAAACATATTTCTGCCTCTCTACACTATCTTGAATTTGTTTTGAAAATGCCTTTTGTAACCAGTTAATATAGTTTCCCCCAGCTTCTAGGCTTTGGATTGGGTCGTATAAATTTTTAGCTCCAAATTCACGAGCTGTAGGTTCCATCATTTGCATCAGGCCTTTAGCGCCAGCCCATGATTTCACTTTAGGATCGAATTTACTTTCTTGATAAATTAAGGCTGCCAACAATTTCCAATCCCACCCTATTTCTTTGGCAGTAGCCTTAATTTCTTCATCAAAAGGAGAAAGTTTGTCCCCACCAACGGATGAAAACTCAGAATACGACCTATCTACTGATCGTTTTAAATTTTTGAAATATTTATTGTAAATGACGTAATAATCGGTTTCCTTTTGTCTTTCTTCTAACCAACTATTAACTTTTTTTTCCAAGCTATCGGCATTAGACCTCATTGCCCAAGCAATTTGCTGAGAAAAACTAACAGGCGTTTTTACGTCTATTATGGGATAATAAGTAGCATTTAACATCGCTACATCTTCATCGGAAACAGTATAATCAATTTCACCTTCGGCCACCATTTTTATTAATGTTTCCACCTCTAAACTGCTACTATCTTCAATAATGATGATATCTCCTCCAATCTCATCTGAAAGGTTAGCTAAGCGAGTTGAAAAAGCTGAGCTCTTTCTAACATGTACTTTCTTGCCTGTTAATTGAATCGGATCTCTTATAAGTTGGTTTTCGATTTCATGAACTTTCATTTGTCTCCAATTTTCTGGTTTCCGCTGAACCAACACCTGCCTTACAAAGTATAAAGGGTTTGTGAAATCTACATATCGTTTTCTTTCTTTAGTGACGGTTAAATTAAAAGCTGCAATATCAGCCTCTCCTCTGTTTACTTTCTCAAGAGCTGAAGAGATGCTATTATCTTTTATTATTTTCAATTCTACCTCTAAATCATCAGCCAACCAATTTAACATTTCATATTCGTAGCCCATCGGCTGCCCCTTATAAATAAAATAACTGGTTGCACTATTATCAACAACTGCAGTTAAATATCCTCTTTCTTTTATTTTATTGAAATCAAAATCTATGGGTTCTATAGCATAAGATAAGTCTTGCGTTTGAGTATCGGTTTTTGTGGAACAAGCACCAATTATCCCAAAGAGTAAAATAGCAAATATGTAAAAAGACTTGTTGAACAATTTCATCGTATCTTTAATTTAGGATTGAAATATAGCCAATAATTAACTTGTCAAGAAAATTGCTTTGAGGTTTTCGACTGACAGCAGTTTTTATCGGATAATATTATATCCTTATAAAGTACTGAAAATACGTGAAATAGTTTAATTATCTTGTTATTAAGAAAATAAAAAAGCCATTCAATGATGCATTGAATGGCTTTAAAATAAGATTTTTGGACTTTTAAAATTCTTCCTCTTTGTTTTTCTTTTTGTTGATGGCACCAACTATTAGAGCCCCAATTACATAAAGTACTAATTTCCATAAAAAACCTAAAGCTTGAGCTTGTAGGGTATATCCTTTCTCAATTCCTTCTGCCATATTATCCATCACATCAGTACTTCCTCCTCCTAAGGTTTCCATAGCTTTCATAGTAGTTTCTATTTGGGTATCTATCAAAATAGGAATGATTTCAGGATCGATATAATTGTATAATATGAAATCGAATACTGTACCGATAAATCCACCAATTGCGAAAACAACTAATGCATGTAAAAAGGCATTTTTGAAACTCAAATAACCTCCAAGCTTTGTTCGGAAATCTCTACCTGCGAAAATTCCAATACCAATAAAAATTGCAATCCACAAGATAGAAATATATGAACTAACTATTATAGTTATATCTACTATATAAATAAGTAAGGATATTATGATGAGTATTAATCCGAAAATAGCCCCCCATTTTAATCCATGCTGAGTATTATTTACTTCTTCTTGATTTTCCATTTTTTAATAAAATTAGGTTATAGTTTAATTTAGTTACAATTGTTTTTCTTTCTCGAATCAATTATATAAATAATTTTCCACTTTTCATCTATTTTGATGAACTGAAATGAATTTATACCACAATGGCTTAAATGATCTCCCAAATAAAATTTATAATCCATCCAAGCTGTGGCAACTGCCCCGTCTGATTGGATTTTCAAATTCTCAATTTGCTCATTCCAAATATCTCCTTGATTCTTTGCTACTGCATTTAACCATCCGGAAGCTCCATTTAGCTGACTGACCTTATTGCCATTGTCTTCAACACTCAGGCTTTGCATTTTTACGTTTTGATGCATGTGTGGGGCCATTTTAGAAGTGTCAGATTCCCGCATACCATCAAATACATTTTGAATGATATGGGCTATTGCTACAGAATCAGATTGATGATCCTGTGCAAAAGCAGATATTGAAATGAAAAATGCAAAAATGATAAAAAGTATGTTTTTCTTCATAATTATAGTTTAATATGAAATTCCGAAAAAACACACATGAATACAATGGTAATTACATCAATGGTAAAAAAACATAGATCAGGATTTAGATTACATCTTCGAAAAAAGACCAAACAAAAGCCTTTGGAATTGGGCTTACTACATTGAATGGTTCTTTTTTGACTGGATGTTCAAAGCTAATAGCTCTTGCATGTAAAGCGATAGAACCGTCTTTGGTAGGTTTAGGAAATCCATATTTGACATCTCCAATGATGGGGCAACCTATTCTGGCCAATTGCACCCTGATTTGATGTGGACGGCCAGTATGGGGTTTTACTTCAATTAAATTTCTATCTCCTAGAGCACGAACTAATCTATAAGATAAAGTCGATTTTAACCCTCCTTTTTTATCGCTCATGTGGGCATGAGTTAGGTTTTTATTGGGGTCTTTTTTTAGCCAATGGGTGATGGTATCTTCTGTTTTAGGCGGTCTCTTTTCGGTAATGGCCCAATAGGTTTTATCTACTTTTCCATCATGAAACAGTTTGGAAACCCTTTCCAATGCTTTGGAAGTTCTGGCTAAAACCAATGTACCGCTCACGGGTCGGTCAATTCGGTGAGGGGTACCACAAAATACTTTTCCTTGCTTATTATATTTTTCAGCTAAATACACCTTCGCATGCTCTGAAATTGGAGTGTCACCAGTCTGATCCCCCTGAACTAGCATACCTGAAGGCTTGTTCACCACCAAAAGATGGTTATCCTCATACATTACGATTTGTAAAAATTCCTGATAAGTCATAAATGCAAAAGTCGTAAAATTTGGGTATAATTTATAGGTTAGAGGGAATAAATAGTTGGAAGTGGGGAATTTGAAGCTAGAAGTAGGGTGATGGGTGTGGTATGCTAGATGTAGGCATGGGTACCATCTGACGGTTCTAAATTTTAGGGCTTTGACAAATCTTAATAAAGCAGACCATAATTTGAACAGTCCGTCTAATAACTAAGTAAAATAGGAGTTTGGAAGTAGGGAAATGGGAGTTTGTTGAAAATTTAATAAAAATGTATCTTTATATACAAGAAACAAAAAAGACATGAGCACATTAACAATAGAAACAGGTAAAACTATAACGCTTGAAGATTTTCTTCAAATAGAGGATGAATCATGTCAACTCATTAATAGTGAACTATATATGACCCCTGCACCAAACACCAACCATCAAAGAGCAATAAGACTTATCTATGATTTAGCTACAAAAAAATTATCTGATGGTGAATTTTTCTTTTCACCAACTGATGTTTTCCTTGACGAAAAAAATGTTTTTCAACCTGACTTACTTTTCATAAGTGAAGAAAACAAAGGCGTCATTTCAGAAAGAGGTATAGAGGGTGCTCCAGATTTAGTTATTGAAGTACTTTCACCTTCCAATGCTTATTTGGATAGAAATATCAAAAAAGAAATCTATTTTCAAAAAAGTGTAAAGGAATATTGGATAGTGGATTTAGCTAACCAAACCTTAGAAATTTACACCCATGCTCAAAAAGACAAAAGGAAACCTCACCTATATTTGGTGAAAGAAGGAACTGTAAAATCTACCATCATACCTACATTGAAATTTGATGTATGGGACATTTTTAAGGCCATTAAAAGTTAAAGTTTTTCTATGAGCGAAGCTCTTATTACTTAAAACCTAATACCTAAAACTCAAAGAAAATCATAAAGATATCAATATCTGATTAGTAATCTAACTACTTGATACTAGCTACTAGATACTAAATACTCTATCAAACCACCCTCAAAACCAAGCCCTTCAAATACTCACCTTCGGGATGGAAAATATTAATGGGATGATCAGCTGGTTGGTGAAGCTGATGCAAGATTTGAACTTGCCTTCCTGCTCTTGCAGCTGCTGAAAAAATAACCGTTCTGAATTGCTCTTGATTTACTACCTGAGAACAGCTAAAAGTGAAAAGCACTCCGCCCGATTTCATATTCTTCATAGCCTTTTCATTGATGGTTCTATATCCCTGCAAGCCATTTTTCAATACTTTTCTGTGCTTGGCAAAAGCGGGTGGATCCAAAACGATTACATCATATTGCTCAGGCATTTCATTTAAGAAATTGAAGACATCTGCCGTAAAAGATTGATGATTTTGAGCTTCCTTAAAATTCAAGCCTACATTTTGATCAGTTAAATCAATTGCACCTTGAGAACTATCCACACTATGCACTAAATCAGCACCTGCTTGCAATGAATAAATAGAAAAGCCACCTGAATAGCAGAATGTATTGCAAACCTTATTGCCTTTGCTGTATTGCTCTAGCAGTTTTCTATTTTCTCTTTGATCAATGAAGAAGCCGGTTTTTTGACCGCTTACCACATTGATATTAAAAGTGTTTCCGTATTCTTTAACCAACCACTCCTCTTTTTCTTCTCCATAAATGAAAGTATCTGAGGTTTCTAATTCTGCTTTAAAAGGAAGCGTATGAGCACTTTTATCATAGACCGCTTTTAATCTATCGCCCAATAGCTCTTTCAAGACTTCTAAGAATACTTCTTTGATTTGATACACACCTACTGTGTGCGCCTGAAAAACCACGCAACCATCATAATAATCGACTATGAGCCCAGGGAAACCATCTCCCTCACCATGCACCAATCTAAATACATTGGTTTCTGGATTATCCCACAGATTGGCGGTCTTTCTCAATTCAATAGAAGATTGTAATTTCCTTTTCCAGAAATCTTGGTTGATTTCTTCTTTTTGGAAAGTTAGCATACGAACTGCAATAGAACCCACTTGGAAATAACCAATCCCAATAAACCTTTTATCTTGTGTATGAATTTCTACAAAATCACCTTCTTTCACTTCACTAGGAACAGGATGAATAGCACCTGAAAATATCCAAGGATGGAATCGCTCTAATGATTTTTCTTTGCCTTTTTTGAGGTTGATGATGGGTAATGGGCTTTGCATAAAATTCAGATTCTAAAATATTATGCAAATATGGGGAAATTTGGGGAAGAAGGCTTTGAATTTATTCTACTTATTCAAATTCCACCACCACTGGAAAATGATCGGACAGAAAAGTATCCTGAATTCTTAAGCTATAGTTTTTATAACTTTTGAGCTCAAAGCCCTGATAGAAAACATAATCAATTCTTCTATCATAATTTTCTCCTATTTCAAAAGCATTGTAGGTTCCAACAGGACCTAAATTAAAATCTGCATCAAAAGCATCTTTTAAATCAGAATTTATGACTTTTTGAATTGGGGCTGTTTCTGGTTCTAAATTAAAATCACCCACTAAAATTACTTTACCAGTGTGATCTAATTCTTCAATTCTCGTCAAAATCAAATCCACACTTTTAGCTCTTGCTTCCTCTCCCACGTGATCAAAATGCGTATTCAAAACCAAAATCAAATCATTGGTTTGCTTATCAACTAATTTAGCCCAGGTGCAAACTCTCGGTAAGGCTGCATCCCAAGCCTTTGCTGGAATTTCAGGATTTGGAGATAGCCAAAAAGTAGCACTATCAATAATGGAAAACCTATCTTTTTTATAGAAAATAGGGGAATATTCGCCTTTGCTTTTACCGTCATCTCTTGCCACCCCAATTCGGGCATAATCTTCTAAGTTATTCTCCAAAAATTTAATTTGAGAATGCACTACTTCCTGCATTCCGATGATATCTAAGTCTTCAATCTTAATAAAATTGAGAATTTGATCTTTCCTATTGTCCCATTGATGAACTCCTTCTTTAGGATTATCAAATTTTATATTGAAGGTGCATACCTTGGTGGTTTGGGCAAACACTTGATAATGGAAGAATAGAAAGAGTATGAAAATAAAGTATCTCATTTTAAAAATGTTCATCGGATAAATAATACTTTTCTAGAAAATAAGTCTTCATTCATTATTAATACAAACAGGTAAATTCACCCTTTACTCTCTTTTTATAAAATTTCTAAAGGCAACAATTTTTGCTTTCTTTTTCTTCCTTTCTTTTTGCTACTATATAACAAGAATGACCGCAGGCGTCTAAAGACGCTTAAAATGTCTCGCAAAGCCGCAATGGCGCAAAGTTTTCGCAAAGTAAATATTTTGTTATCTCCCTTGAAGTTCGGTTTAAAAACCGTGAATACTTGAACAAAAAGAAAAAAATTCAAGAAAGTTTAATGTCAGCCAGAGGCTGACCAGCCTCTGGCTGGCTTCTTCCCGCAAGTCCCACGCCTGCCCGCTAAACTTTCCTCCTTCCCGCTTTTCCGAGTTCCTCGGAAGTGGTCGAGTTAGCTCATTTCCCAATTTATAACAAAACCATACTACCACCTTTAAAATATAAGTTAACAAATATTTATAGCGAAAGAGTAGGATTACACTACTCAGTAAAATAGAATTTCGCAGTAATAGTATTTTTTATTAAACTTATTTACTCCAATTTACAGTTTTAGATTGAAGATTAGAAGAATTAGTACCCACCATAATCTCAAATTCTCCTGTTTCCCAAGTATGGATAATATTTTGATCTGACAGATTATCATAAGTATAGAATTTTAAATCTTCGGTAGTAATCTCAAACTTAATATTCTTTGTTTCTCCAGCTTCTATCAGTACTTTTTGAAATGCTTTTAATTCTTTCATCGGGCGAGTAGTGGTCCCAACTTTGTCCCTCATGTATAGCTGAACAACTTCCTTTCCGTCAAAATCACTTGCATTCTTAACAGGAATAGTGACTTTCAATTTATCATCTTCATTTAAATCTGCACTGCTTAACTTCATTTCTCCATATTCAAATTGGCTGTAACTCAAGCCAAATCCAAAAGGAAATTGAGGTTCATTGCTAACATCCAAATAGTTGGTTTTGAACTTTTGAAACCATTCACCTTCTAGCGGTCGTCCAGTATTTTTATGGCTGTAATAAATTGGCACTTGCCCAACATTTTGCGGATAGGTCATGGTCAGTTTACCTGATGGATTTACATCTCCATATAAAACATCCGCCAGTGCCAATCCTGCTTCAGAACCCGGAAACCAAGCATTTAAAATAGCATCAGAATGAGGAAGAATTTCTCCCAGAACTAATGGTCTTCCGCTCAATAAAACCACCACTACTTTCTTACCTGTTGCTTTCAAAGCTTTTAATAATCTAACTTGATTATCTGGAATGCTAATATCAGTAAGACTAGAACTCTCCCCAGAACTTTCAGAAGCTTCTCCTAAAATTGCAACTATAATATCTGATTTTTTAGCTACTTGAACCGCCTCCTTTATCATTTCAGATTCAGGTCTATCATCTCGGTAGGTATTTTTTCCAAACATACTGATACGCTCTTCCAAATCTGCATCCTCCACCAAATTCGAGCCTTTTGCATATTGAATATTATCAGGATTTGCTGATACTTCTCTAATTCCATCATAAATCGACACAGATTTCATGATATCAGCACTTACACTCCAAGTACCCACCATATTTTCTTTATTGTTGGCTAAAGGACCAATTAAAGCAATTTTAGCTTCTTTTTTAATCGGCAAGGCTTTACTCTCATTTTTCAGTAAAACCATGGATTCAGAAGCAATTTTTCTTGCCACAGCCCTATTTTCATCGGAAAAAATTTCTTTGGCTGCACGCTCTTCGTCCATATATTTATAAGGATCGTCAAATAAGCCTAATTGATATTTAGCCTTTAAAATGAGCCTGCAGGCATTATCAATGGTTTCTTCCGAAACTTTGCCTTCATCCACTGATTTTTTAAGTGTAGTTAAAAAACCTTCACTTACCATATCCATTTCAACACCTGCATTTAAAGCTAAAGCGGATACAACTTGTAAATCTCCCATGCCATGCGCAATCATTTCACTTACCCCAGTATAATCACTGACTACAAAACCATCAAATCCCCATTCCTTGCGTAAAACATCCGTCATTAACCATTTATTGCCTGTTGCCGGAACTCCATCCACTTCATTAAAAGAAGCCATTACAGTCCCAACTCCTGCATCAACAGCCGCTTTATAAGGCGGAAAATAATCATTATACATTCTCAACCTCCCCATATCCACTGTATTATAATCTCTGCCCGCTTCTGAGGCTCCGTAAAGTGCAAAGTGTTTTACACAGGCCAATAAAGTATTTTCAGCGGATAAATCATCTCCTTGATAACCACGAACCATAGCTGCGGCAATTTGACCCCCCAAATAAGGATCTTCTCCGCTTCCCTCAGAAACTCTACCCCAACGTGGGTCTCTTGAAATATCTGTCATAGGCGAAAATGTCCAAGCTATCCCATCTGCCGAGGCTTCTTCAGCTGCAATTCTGGCTGATTGTTGAATTAAATCCATATCCCAAGAGGCAGAAAGCCCAATTGGAATTGGAAAAGTTGTTTTATAGCCATGAATAACATCTTTAGCTATAATTAAAGGAATTCCTAAGCGGCTTTCCTCCACAGCCACTTTCTGAACCTGTCTGATTTTATCCAGTCCATTGATGTTAAATAAACCTCCCACTTTACCCGCTTTAATTTGTTTGGCTATTCCCTCATTGGTACTAATTCCAGTGCTTACATCACCAGCAGAAGGAAGATTTAATTGCCCTATTTTTTCTTCCAACGTCATGATGGCCAGAAGGGAATCCACCTTTTGATCAATGGCTGAAGTGTTATTGTTTTCTTGAGGATTACTACAGCTTCCAAGTAGGAAAAGTACACCTGCTAATGTGATTGCTATATTTTTCATTCGTCTTTTAATTTTGAATTAGAAAATAACCAAGGAAGCAATTCAGGCTCTGCAAATGCAGGATCCCAACTATTATGATTTGCTTCTGGATAAAGGGTGAATTTTACATTTGCACCTGCAGCTTTTAATGTCTCGACCATTTGCTTGGAATATTCAGGATCTACCACATCATCTTTAGCACCATGAAAAACCCACAAATTCACTTTTTTGGCATAATTACCAACACTATAAGGGTTTCCTGCACCACAAATAGCAAAAGCTGCAGCAAAAGTATTCGGCATTCTATGAAGGATTTCATAAGTCCCCATTGCTCCCATTGATAAACCACCAACATATAATCTGCTGTCATCAATAAAATGATTTTTGCTATATGACTTTACCAATTGCATTACTAAACCCATACTTTTATGAGGATCTAAAGCATAATCAAATTCAAAAGTATTGCCTGCTTCAGCCCTCACTATATTGGCCTTAGCCCAATATTCAGATGTTGGACACTGAGGGAAAATAACAATTGCAGGGAAATCCTCACGATTTCCTGGATTAAGAAACAATGAACTTCCATGAACTAATTGTTTTTCATTATCCTCACCTCTTTCTCCTGCTCCATGTAGAAATAAGACCAATGGATATTGCTCATTAGGATCAAAATTCTGAGGATAAAGTATTCTGTAATTTAGCGTGTCATTATTTTCAACAAATACTTCCTTCAGAAAGGACGATTTTTCTTGTGCTGCTAAGGTCCACGGCATCACTAAAATGAGAAATAGAAATATTTCTAGTTTATTCTTCATAGTAAAAGCCAAGTTTAGAAAGTCCTTTTTCAATTTCATTATTTTGCATAAAAAGGTTCCAAATCAAACCAGATCGATGGTTCTCTATCATAACAGGAATTGGTCCTTGATCAATAGCCAAATAGCGAGGTAAAAACCAATCATGCTCAAATGAGAAAGCATCATAAGGTCCATAATTTCCTATCAGACTATCTCTTTTCGGTTCATATAAGAATTTCAGGAATTGCATACTTTCTTTTGGGGTGTATGGAAAAGAAGACAATGCTGCCGTTGGTGTTATCACACCTAAATCGTTATTAGGACTATGACCTGCATAACCATTCATGGAATAGCTGGAGGTTAACCCCCATAGATTTTCTCCATAGCCTTCAAAATTATTTGGGTTTTCTACTGCATAGTGATATTGTATTAGGGCATGATTCTTATTCAAATCCCAATAATTGCCATATTTATCATTCAAATTCTTCGGATTTAAACCTAAGTATGAATAATGTGCCCAAAACAAAGGCCCTACTACTTTATCATCATGTTCATAATGATCTAAAATGGTGGGTAGTCCATAAGCGGTAGTATCATTCGCAATGGCTCCATTTCTTGCCCAGCCTTTATGGTAAACATCTGCATCAATTGAATGAGTTGGAGAAGAGGCAGCCAAAACATACATAATCAAGCATTCATTATAGCCACCAACAGGAAAATTCATATCCCAGCCATGATTGGGCGACCAATGCCAGTACAATACATCCTCACCACCTTTGGTGTACCAATCCCACTCTACACCTTCCCATATTTTTGTAATTCTGTTTGCTAATTTTTCTTCCGCTTCATTCTCTGCATCCAAAAATTGGCGGACGGTCAACAAACCTTGAATTAGAAAGGCTGTTTCTACTAAATCTCCCCCATCATCCTTGGCTGAGAAAGCTTTTACTTTGCCTGTTTCTCCATTTAGCCAATGTGGATAGGCACCATGAAAACGATCCGCCTTTTCAAGGAAACCCACTATTTTCTCAAATCTTTTAATAGCCTCTTTTGTGATGCTTAGGTTACTCCAGTTTCGTTCATTTTTGTAGTGTTGTAGTTCAAAAAAGAGTCTATCTATATCCAAAAATGC
>QNXU01000009.1 GCA_003973485.1 Bacteroidota bacterium
AATTTTAAACAGATAGAATCGATAAAATTACCTCCCTCCTATAAATTCCCTTAAATTTGCTTTTCATTATTTATGAGATATTTTTTCACCATAGCATATAAAGGGACAAACTACCACGGATGGCAAAAACAGCCTAATGCAATAGGTGTTCAGCAAAAAGTTGAAGATGTTTTTTCTACTATTTTAAACGAAAAATCAGAAATTTTGGGAAGTGGAAGAACAGATAGTGGAGTACATGCCACAGCTCAAGTCTTTCAATTTGATTTTTCAGGTGAGCACAAGGATGCAGAGCAACTCTTATATAAAGCCAACAAAATGCTTCCTAAAGACGTAGCTTTAAAGCATGTTTCTCAAGTAAAAGATGAAGCTCATGCAAGGTTTGATGCCACAAGTAGGGCGTACCAATATCATATTGTGACTGAAAAAAATCCATTTGCTATTGATCAAGCATATTTTTTCACGCAGAAATTGGCGGTTGAAAAAATGAATTTGGCAGCAGAAAAATTGTTGAACTATCAAGATTTTGAAAGTTTTAGCAAAGTGAAAACAGATGTTTTCACCTTTAATTGCGATATATTTGAAGCCTTTTGGAAACAAGAGCGAGACTCTTTGGTTTTCCACATCAAAGCAAATCGATTTTTACGGGGAATGGTAAGAGCTATTGTGGGTACGTTATTAGATGTGGGACAACGTAAACTAGACATAGAAGCTTTTGAAGCTATTATAAAAGCTAAAGACAGAAAATTAGCGGGAAGAGCAGTTCCAGCTCATGGTTTATATTTAACCGAAGTTCAATATCCTAAGGAAATTTACTTATAAAAACAGCTAGTGAAGAAAGACAATATAAAAAGTGGAAATATAATTGACACCAACGTTCTGAAGCGTTTGTACAAATTTGTGAAACCCTATCAAGGTCGCTTCTATTTCTTGGTGTTTCTCACTTTAGCTTTAGCAGTTTTAGCTCCAGCCAGACCATTTGTTATTCAAAAAGCCATAGATAATCCTATTGCACAAGGAGACTTCCAGGGCTTAATTAATATGACCTTGATTTTGGTTGGTTTACTTGTTATGCAAGCGGTAGTCCAATATGGACATACTTATTTGTCGGGTTGGTTAGGGCAATTTATTATTCGAGACATTCGTATTAAACTTTATCGGCATCTACTTAGCTTACGTTTGAAATTTTTCGATAAAACCCCCATTGGAAGGTTAGTCACACGAAATGTTTCCGATGTAGAAACGCTTTCGGATGTGTTTAGTCAAGGGCTTGCCGCAATGATTGGAGATATCCTTCAAATCCTTTTTATCCTCGGGATGATGTTTGCCATGAGCTGGAAACTGACATTGGTTTCACTGGCAACTTTACCATTGCTTTTCTTAAGCACCTATATTTTTAAAGAGAAAGTAAAAGTTGCCTTTAATGAGGTGAGAAATGCTGTTTCTAATCTAAATTCTTTTGTGCAAGAGCATGTAACTGGCATGTCTATCGTACAGATTTTCACAGCAGAGAAACGAGAATATGAGGAATTTAAAAAGATCAATAATGAACATAAAAAGGCCAATATTCGCTCAGTTTTATATTACTCTATTTATTTTCCAGTTGCGGAGGTAATTCAAGCCACTGGTATTGGTTTATTGGTTTGGTATGGTGCTAAAGGTGTAGTAAATGAAGCAGAATCAGGTATTACACTAGGTATGTTGATTGCCTTCATTCTCTATATTCAGATGTTTTTTAGACCAATTCGCTTAATTGCCGACCGATTCAATACACTGCAAATGGGAATTGTCAGCTCCTCTAGAATATTAAATCTACTGGATAGTAAAGAAAATATTCCCAATAATGGGGATTATACTCCTGAAAAGATTAAAGGAGATATTTCATTTAAAAATGTAGAGTTTGCCTACAATGAAGAAGATATAGTATTGAAAAACATTTCCTTTGACGTGAAAGAAGGTCAGTCTGTAGCTTTAGTTGGGGCAACTGGTGCGGGTAAGTCATCTGTTATCAACCTGTTAAGTAGATTTTATGATATCCAAAAAGGGCATATTACATTAGACGGGATAGATATTAAAGAATACGATTTGTATGCATTGCGTAAAAATATAGGGGTAGTATTGCAAGATGTTTTTCTGTTTTCAGACACTATTCTTTACAATATCACTTTAGGAAACCCTAATATAAGCCTACAAGAAGTAAAAGATGCAGCTGAATTAGTAGGCGCTAGGAAGTTTATTGAACGATTGCCAGGTGGATATGATTATAATGTGATGGAAAGAGGAGCTACTTTATCGGTGGGGCAAAGGCAATTAATCTCTTTCGTTAGAGCCATGGTTTACAACCCTAAAATTATTGTGTTGGATGAAGCCACCTCTTCAGTTGATACGGAAACAGAGGAAATGATTCAGAATGCTATTGAAAAAATGATGAAAGGACGAACCAGCATTGTGATTGCTCATCGACTATCAACTATTCAAGAGGCTGACAAAATAATAGTTTTAGACAAAGGAGAAATTAAAGAGACCGGTACTCACCAAGAGCTACTTGAAAAAGGAGGTTTCTACCATCAATTGCATAATATGCAATATAAAGAAATGACTTCTTGAGTTATTTTTGTTTTTAGTTTAAATCTTCGTAATAATCCCTTTCTCTATATGGGTGCTTAATACCAAAAGCTGAAATTAAAATGGTTTCAAAAGCAGGTCCAAGCCAAATAAGTAAAATGCCCGTACCGCCTAAAATTAAGGATTCATTATAAAGTGCATCCATGTTTTGGATCCAAAATAGAGCATGTAGAATACTGGTGATGATTCGAAGAATGAATGTCCATCTTTTACGCCATGTAATTATAATTAAGGTATTTTGCAAAACAATAAGTAAAGCAAATACTAAAACATAATCATTAAAAAACCAATCTAAAAATAAGCTCTCAAATACTGTTCTTTTTGTCTCTTCACTAAAAAAGGATTCAAAAAGAAAAAGGGATTGATAAACTCCGTAAAACAATAAAATCTGAGCTAAGCTAATGGCAAGACCTACAAAAATTCTTTTCTTGAGCATAAAATTTGGTATTAAAACCAAAAGATACGAAAAGGCAGTAAATTCACAAAGTAATTATTTTGCTTGAGAATACTCAAAGAGGATGTTCTATTTCCAAAAAGAACTTAATATACTGCACCATCGTATCTTATATTATGGAAAAGCAAACTCAAAAAAAGAAAAAGGAAGATTTTAGAATTAAAAATAAAGAACTTAAGAAAGAAAAAGAGTCGTCTTCTGAAAAAGAAGAAGAAAGAAACGGAATTATACCAGAAGGTATGGATTTTAAAAAGTTCATGGGTTGTGGAGGGTGATTCTTACAATTGCTAGAATTTAAGGTACATCCATAAAAATAACAATTCCATTTATCAGTTATACGGTTATCCGTCAGATTGAATAGTTCACTTCGATAGCACAATCGTTCGATTCTGCTCCGTAATTATACCCTTAGTCTATAAAAAGATTGACCGCAGGCATTTAAAGACTATTAGAATGTCTCCAAAAGCTGTTCCGCCAGGATTCGCAGGCGAAAAGTTTTTGCAAAGGAAACTAATTGTTATCTATTTGAGGTACTGTTGAAAACTGCAAGTACTTATAAAGAAAAATAAAAAAGGCAACCAAAATTAATTCTGATTGCCTTTTTAAATATATATTAAACGAATATTTTATTTATTTCCACCTGCTCTAATCATAGCGCAACGGAAACCAATAGTGGCTGTTGATGAATCTTGCTCAAGGAATCTTCTTGTACCAGGAGACAACCAATATGCAACATCTGCCCAAGACCCACCTTTATAAACTCTAATATTATCATTGATCAATGAATTAATTGAATTAGGATCTCTTGCACCATTATCATAATTGTCTTGAGGATCTAAAGTTCCATCTCTTCTAACTGGGTTTAAGTCTTCAAAATCTTGGAATGAAAGTGGACGATATAAATCCCAAACCCATTCGTTAACATTTCCAGCCATATTATAAAGACCATAATCATTTGGAGGGAAATTATAAATGTAGTCAGTAATAAAAGCACCATCATTTAATTTTCCTGCGATACCACCATAGTCACCACGGCCTCTTTTAAAGTTGGCAAGGAAGTATCCCATTTCTTTTCCGTAAGGATTTCTTAAAGAATGGCCATCCCATGGGTAAATTCTTTTGTAAAGCTGAACTTCATCAACCCATTGAGTTCCTATCAATGCGGTAGCTGCATATTCCCATTCTGCCTCAGTAGGCAAACGATAATCAGGCAAAACAACTCCTGTTTCCAAAGGAATTCTCCCACCCGATTCAGCTGGAACTTCAATTCCTGCTTCTTCAGCTAACTTATAATTAACCATTATTGATCTCCACTTGGCATATTCATTAGCCTGCTCCCAATTTACACCTACAACAGGATGGTATCGGAAACCTGGATATCTCAAATAGTGATCTACATAAGGATCGTTATAAGCTAATTTTCTAGCCCAAACAGTAGTGTCAGGCTGAACTGACTCATAATAATCTCTTGAAGAATCTAATTTAACGTAGTGTAAGAACTCCAGCCAGTGAATATTGGCTACCTCTGTTTCATCCATGTAAAATGAAGAAACCGTTACAGTTCTTTCAATATTATCTCTAGTATGAAGAATATCTTCTTCAAATGAACCTAATACCGTTCTACCCCCTTCTATATAAACTAAGTTCGGCCCATCAGGCTGACCTCTAAATTCGGCTACCTGAAAGCCTTCTTCACTGTTATACTCTAAGCCAGTAGTGGTACTTAACACACCTGGCCCCATAGCATTAGGGTTACCGCTCCCACAAGCAAATAGCAGAGAAACAGCTACCGCTAGCAGGGCATGTTGGAATTTAAACACAAACTTTTTCATATCCTGTTATTGTATTCGTTTAATAAACACTGTTTAATCACTTATATATCAATGCAATATATAAATAATTGGTAAATATAACTTTACCAAACACTAAATTCAACTATTAAAATGAAATTTTAAAGTATTTTAGTACAAATTCGACCAATATGTAATAATTTTAAATCAGTTACAGTAAAACGTCTGTCGGATTTCCTTTATTGCTTCACTCCTCAGCCCAAACTTTAGTGCCTTCTGTACAATTTGTACAAATATCAATCTCGCTTCTCGATTTTAAAAGTTTATTTCTAAAATCTTCATATTCCCTACCTTCCCATATCGATTTAAAACTTGATTGATTCAAATTTCCTAATTGATGACTAGCATCTTTATCAAAACAACAAGGCACTACTCTGCCATCCCAAGTTACCACACAACTATGCCACATCTTCCAACATTGATTTAATAACTTATTTTTAATGGCATAGAGCCCATTTTCCATTTTTTTATATCGACTGTATTTAGGGTTTTTAGGAATTAAGGGGGAACCATTTTTGTAATCATAGATTTGTGCTGTTTTTAACTTCACTTCATCCACACCCAATTGATCTGCTAATTTATAAATTTCAGGAATATCTTGCTCATTAGGTTTTACTACTAAAAACTGAAAAATGATATGTGGAGTGCTAGACTTTAATTCTTTCTTCCATTTCACTACGTTTCGGGTGCCCTCCAATACTTTTTCAAGCTTTCCTCCTATTCTATAAGCTTCATAAGTTTCCTGTGTGGCACCATCAATGGAAATAATTAATCGGTCTAATCCGCTTTCAACAGTTTTTCTTGCTATCTCATCATCTAAAAAATGAGCATTTGTTGATGTGGCGGTATAAATATTATGCTTAGAGGCAACTTTAACTAAATCTAGAAAATTTTTATTCACATAAGGCTCCCCTTGAAAATAAAACAGCATATAAATTAAATGCTCTTTTAGTTGTAATAACATATTTTCGAAAGTGTCGGCTTTTAACATGCCCACAGGTCGTGAAAAGGATCTTAATCCGCTAGGACATTCTGGGCATCTTAAATTACAAGAAGTAGTAGGCTCAATGGCAATAGAAATAGGCTTCCCTTTTAATTTGGAATAGCCAGCATATTTGGATTGATGATAGCTCCACCATAACAAAAAGCTATTCAGAGCTTTTTTTAATGTTATCTTTTTCAGTAGATTAAGGCTATCTTTATAATGCATAAATTTTTTGATGCTTAACGCAAAAACGAACTTAATAAATCCCCATGAACTTTAAAGCAATCATTCGATTAATTCCATGGATAATAGTGCTTATTCTATTAGTTTTTCTTTGGCTCAGAAGACTTGGTGATTTTACTACCCCCGAACGCACTCAATTTGAAAGCACTTTAATACTTCAAGAAATTGAAAAGCTGGGCAAGCTAGAGTTGGTAAAGTATAATTATAAAGAAGTGGTTGAAATGGAGAATGTTGCCAAACGTTACCTCGATTTGGGCTACTTTTATATTCCAGGAGGGCAAGACCAGAAAGCTGTTTTAATAGCACAAGGAGAAGCGGTTGCATGTATAGATTTACAAAAAATCAAGAAAGAAGATATTGAATTAAGGCAAGATACCTTGTATGTAAAACTCCCTCAGCCAGAGATTTGTTATTATAAAGTAAATTTAGAAAACAGTAAGTTCTATGATTTAAAAACAAGCAATGACCAAAAAAAGGCTGGAGAATTTGTAGACGAGGTTTATGCAAAAGCTGAGGCTCAAATAAAGGATGCAGCTGTTCAATCTGGAATTTTAGCAGATGCTAAAACAATGAGCAATAGCGTGTTAAAACCGTTTTTAGAAAATATTACAGGCGTGACCGTTGTCTTGAATTTTTCAGAACAGCCTGATGTAATTCGGTTTGAGGTGGATTAGGGATAGGAATGAAATTGGATGCTCGCAGAAGCGGTTGAATGTTGGGTGATGAGTATAGGGTGATTAGACTGGAAATAGAAGAAAGTGAAGATAAGGTCGCAATAAAGTAGAAATAGTGTGATGAACTAAGTTGCCATATTTCAATAATATCTATTCTTATTTGTACAGGGAGGCACTAGATTAAATTAATTCTTATAAAATACTGTTTTAAAAATGATTTATTAAATTTATACTATGAAATCACTCAATGAAATCAAGGATATATTACAAAAACAAAAGCATAAGCTATTAAGTAGTTATCCTATTAAATCAATGGCTATTTTTGGTTCTTATTCTAGAGAAGACCAAAATGAAAATAGTGATTTAGATATTTTAGTTGAATTTGATGGTAAAATTGGAGTTAGATTTATTGATTTGGCTGATGAATTAGAAAAAGCTGTTGGGTTTAAGGTTGATTTAGTTTCAAAAAACGGCATAAAACCAAAATATCTTAACGCTATTAAACAGGAATTAAAATATGTCTAAAAGAGATATAGTTTTATTGCTAGAAGATATGCTTCAATCAGCATATAAAATTAAAAAATATACTAAGGACCAGAACTTCCAATCATTTGAGAATGATGACAAAACAATAGATGCTGTAGTAAGAAATTTTGAAATAATAGGTGAAGCCTCTAATAGAATAGACCCGGATTTTAAATTAAATAATCCAGAAATTGAATGGAATAGATTGAGAGGTTTTCGAAACAGAATAGTTCATGAATACTTTGGAGTGGATAATGAAATTGTATGGGATATAATCCAAAATTATTTAGATGAACTTATTCACTGGATTGAAATGATAATTAAAAAGTAAGCGACAAGACATATCCTGTCGCTATCTTAGATTACCTCTCCAAAAATTCTCCTAACAACGATCCGCCTTCTTTTCTGGAGTTTTTGCTATAGGGTGCTATGGCCTGAATTAATTTTCTAATTGGCATCGATTGCAACCATACTTTCCCTGTTCCTCTTAAGGTGGCTAAAAATATTCCTTCACCACCAAACAGCATGGATTTAATGCCACCACTACTTTGAATATCAAAATCCAAAGAAGATTCATAAGCCACTACGCAGCCTGTATCCACTTTCAAAGTTTCATTATTTAATTGTTTTTCAATTACAGTTCCGCCAGCATGCACAAAAGCCTTCCCATTTCCTTGTAGTTTTTGCATAATAAAACCTTCTCCACCTAATAAACCAGAACCGATTTTCCTATTTAAGGTAATGGAAACTTTTGTGCCCATTGCAGCACATAAAAAGCCATCTTTTTGTACAATTACTTCATTATTGTAGTGGTCTTTCAAATCGAGGGCAATGACGGTTCCTGGGTAAGGGCCTGAAAAAGCCACATGTGCTTTTCCTTGTCCTTGGTGAGTGAAATGCGTCATAAATAATGATTCTCCTGTGAAAATTCTACTTCCTGCAGACATCAATTTACCCAAAAAACCTTCATTTGGATTGGAGCCATCTCCCATTTTGGTTTCAAATAAAATGGAATCGTCCATATAGACCATTGCACCTGCTTCAGCAATTACCGTTTCTTGAGGGTCAAGCTCAATTTCCACTAATTGAACTCCATCTCCTAATATTTTATAATCTACTTCGTGTGATTGTGCATGCATAATTTCAATGTTTATGAAGCTAAAATAAGAAATTATTCATAAACCATTTGCATGAGTAGTCATCTGTTTTCGGGTTTAGCTTTCTTTTGGTTTCATTCTGAATTGCGCTATGTTTTTATATGAAAGGATTTTATAGGATGGGTTTAAGGTTACTGATATTACATTTAAACCTGAACATCTACCTTCTGCTTTAGTTAGTTAATTGAATAACAAAAGTGAATGGATGATGAATTATTTTATAAAAGCAATCTTTGTAATACTACTAACATCATTAGTGGCTTGTAGTAGTCAAAAGCAATCCAAAGAACAAAGTCAGATCATTCAGTATGATACTATAAAGGTAACTGCCACGGCCTACAATTCTGTAGAAGCGCAAACTAAGAAAGGAAATCCAGCACTTGCGGCATGGGGTGACACTTTAGAACCTGGCATGAAAGCAATTGCCATCTCGAGAGATTTTTTGAAAGAAGGTTTATTGCAGCATAATTCAATTGTTAAAATTGAAGGCTTAGACAGTACTTATACTGTTTTAGACAAGAT
Organism: Bacteroidota bacterium; assembly: GCA_003973485.1. Lineage (GTDB taxonomy): Bacteria > Bacteroidota > Bacteroidia > Cytophagales > Cyclobacteriaceae > Marivirga. The sequence continues at coordinate 9,033 of QNXU01000009.1, forward strand.
GAATAAAAGATGGTCAAGAAAAATTGATATTTATATGGGGCTTGATGAAGAAGCGGCAAGAAATTGGGGGAAAAAAGAAGTTGAGATTTACATTCCAATTGATACTATTAAGGTACAGTAAAAGTGCTGCGGTATGTTCTTTGTAGATGTGCCTACGGTGTGCCACTTCCATTCATATTTCAAAATTCAAACCTAAGAACAGCTAAATTCATGCCGCTTTTCGTCTGATTGTTAGCCTAGGGGTGCTAGAATTTAATGTAATTCTATATAAACCGTATATGCAGTTATCAGTCAAACGCTTCTAACCGTCAGGCTGAACATCTAAGAGACAATAAGTTATAGAGGAACTATTAGTCATTGCCAGCAAGATGCAGGCGATAGAGTAACTCTAATTTTAAAATTATTTCCTTAGGCTTTTCTCGCTAGCTGGTGGGCTAGGGGGCTGGAATTATCTCAATCCCCATTTTCCTCATTAGCGGAACGGCATTAAAAGTATGACAAGGCGCATTGTGCAATTTATAATCAAATAATATTTCCTCTCCGCTTACATCGCTGTTGAAACTGTAGTTTTGGAAATTATCTAACTCATCTTCAAGTTTCGCCAAGGATAAATCATGCGTAGAAATTAAGCCCATGCTGTTGGTTTTCATTAGTTGTCTGATCAAACTTTCTGCTCCAATATTTCTGTCTTCTGAATTGGTGCCTTTTAGAATCTCATCTAATAAGTAAAAGATAGGGCGTTCTTGTGGCACTTTTGTCATATCTACCAACTGCTTTAATCTTTTCAACTCTGCATAGAAAGAGGAAGTGTTTTCTTCCAGATTATCTTGAGTTCGCATGCTGGTAAACAACTGCAAAGGGCTTAATTCAAAACTTTCTACACAACAGACTGCTCCCATTTGTGCCAAGACCATATTTACACCTAAAGATCGCTCAAAAGTACTTTTTCCACTCATATTGGCACCAGTAATTAAAGTTACCGCACCAGGACCTGTCATTTCAAAATCATTGCAAACTCTTTCGTCATGAGCCAATAAAGGATGACCCAATTCCTTGGCTTTTAACTCACATTTTGCGTCTAAAATTTTAGCATTTTTATAGCTTTCATGTGCAAAAGCAAAATCTGCCATGCTCATGATGGCTTCCCAATCTCCAATAGCATTAAACCAGCCTTGAATGGATTTTCCATATTGATTTTTCCAATTGACTACATTGTTCAACACCCAATAATCAATCAGTAAGAATGGATTAATCACCCAGTACATCATACCAGCACGAGAATGCATCCAATTTAAAATCTTGGAAAGGGTATTTATTTTTTGAGAAGCTTTAGGGTTTTGGAAGTGACTTTGCAAATTTTTAAATAAAGAAGCTTCCACTTTCTTTTCCTCCGCCATTTTGAAAAGATTTTTATGTTGCTCTAAGTGAACTGCAATCTGCTCCGTTTCAGCCTGCAGGCGCATAATGGTTTTCTGGATAGGAACTAATAGCAGTATGTTCATTAAAAAGCCCAATCCCACAAATGACCAAGGTAAAAAGCCAGTCAGTGATAAAAGAAAAAAAATCAACAATTGAGCAATAGCTATAAAAGGAATGGATTTGAATATTGGTTTGATTTTCTCTTCCTCTGATTTAGAGAAAAAATTGAAAATATCGGTCAAGTTCTCATTTTCACCTTTTCCTTCTTTTAAGCGGCTCTCAGCCCACCATTCTAATCTCCATTCAAACTCATTTTTGATTTCTTCAACGGCTTCTTGTCTTTCTACTATTTCTTCCTTTTTAGCAGGATTTTTAAGCCAATTTGCTAAGTTTTCCTGACCAAAAGTTAAGGCACTTCTATTTACTAACGAAAAGACAGAATGCCTACCGAAAATATCCATGTCTGGAGCGTATTCATGTAGGTTTTCATTAAAACGGTCACCGCTCGGAAGTTTATCTAATGCTAAGTTTAATCGATCAATTTCCTCATTTAGAATTATAATTCGGTTTCGACTAAGCTCCAATAATCTTTTTTTCGATTTATGTCGATTGACCAGCCATCCAAAAATTACAGGAAAGGGAATAAGCACCATAGAGGTAGCGAATCCATCTCTTTCGTTGATGAAATAAACAGACAAAACAATTGTGGCTAAAAAATATAATACACGGAATGTCCCGAATCGGTTGGTCAGCTTTCGGTATTTTTCAACTTCACTTTTGAAAAGATTTATTTTGTTGCTGTAGAATTCAGATTTATCAGCTATAGTCATTTTTATGGCTTTTACTTTAAACCGTAAAGGTAGGGGATGAATGGCATTAATTCTTAGGATTCCAATACTTCTTTATATCTAAAACAAGAAGTTAGATGATCGTTCACTAAACCACAAGCCTGCATGTGGGCATAAATGATGGTGCTGCCAACAAACTTAAATCCTCTTTTCTTTAAATCTTTGCTCAATGCATCTGATTCTGGGGAAGTGGCAGGCGCATCTTTCATAGATTTTAGTTTATTGATAATGGGTTTGTGATTCACAAATGACCATATATAGTAATCAAAACTGCCAAATTCTTTTTGCACTTCCAGAAATTTCTGAGCATTAATAACAGCAGCATTTACTTTTAGTTTGTTTCTGATGATGCCAGGATTTTGGAGCAATTCATCGATTTTAGCTTGGTCAAATTCAGCTACTTTTTTTGCATCAAAATTTGCAAAAAGTTCTCGGTAATTTTCTCTTTTCTTTAGTACGGTAGCCCAGCTTAAACCAGCCTGAGCACCTTCCAGAATTAAAAATTCAAAGTGAGTTTGGTCATCATGAACGGGCACTCCCCATTCCTCATCATGATATTTTATGTATTGCCCAAAACCCAAGCACCATGGGCATCTTTCCTTTTCTTTTGAAATATTAGTGGACATAACTTCCAGCATTAATATCAATGGTTGTTCCAGTAGCATGATCCATCAATCCAGACATTAGCATGGCAATAGTGGGGGAAACATCTTCTGGCTCCGTTAATTTTGTAAGGGCAATATCATCCAAAGCGAATCCTTCTCCATATTGATCTATAAATTGTTGTGCCATATCCGTTCTAACAAAGCCAGGAGCAACGGTAAAAGCTTTTATATTTTGCTTTCCGAAAGCACTAGCAATGGATTTGGTCAAAGAAACCACCGCTCCTTTTGAAGTGGCATAAGCCAAATAATCAGCCGTATCACCTCTAAAAGCAGCCCTTGAAGAAATATTTACAATTCTACCTCCATTTTCCTGTTTTTGGAATTGTACCACGCTTCTTTTGCACAATAAACCCACGGCATTCACATTTACATCCATGGTTTTCAACCAATCATCCGTCCATTCTACGGCATTTTTATGAATATCGGAAGCCAATGCGATTCCTGCATTATTGACAATACCATCTAATCTTCCTTCAAAGTATTCTAAAGTTTCGCTGAACAATCGAGCTACTTCCATAGCACCTGATAAATCTGCTTTGATGAGATGAATGCTAGAACCTAATTCTTTCTTAAGCTTTTGTGCAGATTCTTCATTTCTATTGTAATGTGCAACAACAGTAGCGCCACATTCTACTAAGGTTCTGGTAATGGCAGCGCCAATTCCTCTAGTTCCGCCTGTTACTAATATATGCTGATGTGAACAAACAATTTTCATAATTTTAGGGAGTAGGTTTATTTCATTTCAATTTAGTAAAAAATATAATCTATTGAAGGCTTAAAACTAAAATCATTGAGCAGGATTTGCCTCAAAATATGCAATCTGGCCTTCTTCTATTTCTAAATTGATTTGCAATGGATTACAGCAAACTTCACAATCTTCTACATAAGATTGTTTAGAAATGCTTAAATCAACAAGCATACTAATTTCCTGAAAGCAATGTGGGCAATGGAAAAAATGTTCTTGCATAAAACTTATTTTCTAAATGACAGAAGTGCTCTTTGTATAGGTAATTCCAAAAATTTATAAATCAAAACAGCTAGGATATTCAAATTGATAAAACGGATGAGTAAATTACTAGAGATTTGAAAATATATAAATTCATAGAAATAGCCTACGTGAATTAGATAAAAAGCGTAGGCAGCATTACCCAATATGATCATAGGTGGCATAGAAAGAAATTTAGAGAAATATGTTCTTTCTGAGCACAGTCCAATTAAAAACAGCCCAATTGAAAATGGAAGTAAAATATGATTTAGTATTAATCCAACTGGATGATTTATGCCATAAAATATTTCAGGGTTTTGAAAGCTTGAAAGTATAAATATTAGGAATAAATAACTGACTCCTCCAGTGATTGTAGGTTTGAATTTAAGGATTTTATCCGAATTCCGATTACACCATATTTGAGCCACTAATGCCCCAATTGTAAATTCAAATACTCGGCCGAAAAATGTATAAATCATTAGGAAATCGAGATCAGCTAGAAATCCATGAAATGAAATAGAAGAAAAGGAAAACATTAGAACTACACCTATTAGCAAAACCAATAGAGGCCAAAAAACAAACCAGTATTTATATTTCTTGACCCACAGAAAAAATAGAGGGACACTTACATAAAACATTAATTGGACAGGAATAGTCCAAGCTTGTGCCACATAAGAAAACTTAAATTCTTCAAAATAACTTTGAAGCAATAAAATGGAAAGGGTAAATGATTTTAAAGACTCCCATTGCCATACTGCAGCAATTATCAGCATTATCCAATACAGTGGAATAAGTCTTGCTAAGCGGTTTTGCAGAAATTTTTTAAATGAAAATTGCCCCTCTTCATATTTATTAAAATAAAGGATGTAAGTCAAAAAACCACTAATTGTAAAGAAAATACCAACCCCAACATAGAATTCTCGAAAAAATGAATTTAGCCAGCCAATTTTTACCTCATTGGAGATATGATGTAAAAAAATTATCCAAGCGGCAATAATTCTTATGCCGGCCAAGGCGGGAAAGAATATTTTGTTTTCTAATTTTTGCATTCTTGCAGCAATTTAGGACTAAAAGGATACTATTAAAATGTAATGGGGCATGAAGAGGAATTTTGTAATTTTGAACAAAACAGAATTAAAGAACCAACGTTTCGAATATTATGAAAAATTTAAGTTTAACACTCGCAACCTTATTTATTGTAATTAACATATCAAACGCTCAAGTTGGAGATTCTTTTCCAGAAATGACAGGAACTAGCTTGACAGATGAAGAAATTACTGTTCCATCTGCTACTCAGGATAAAATGACCCTAATTGGGATTGCATTTAGCAAAAAAGCAGAGGACGATTTAAAAACATGGTTTCAACCTGTTTGGGAAAGGTTTATTAGAGAAGCTGACCCAAATGCATTGATTCCTGAAATGAAACCTGATGTTAATGTCGTTTTTATTCCAATGTTTACGGGTTTAAAGAGAGGTGCCTCAGGATCAGCGATAAGAAAAATGCAGAAAGATGTTGATACAAAATTACACCCACACGTGATAGTCTATAGTGGGAAAATGGGAGATTATGAAGACCAGTTGAACATGAAAGAGAAAGATCAGCCTTACTTTTTTGTAGTGAATAAAAAAGGGGAAATTATTTATGCTACTGCAGGTAGATCCTCTATGAAGAAATTAAATGAAGTGGAGGAGTTAGTTACGGATTATTAAATGATCTGCAAATACCTCAAAAAGTCTAGAAGTATATTATATAATCCAAAAATTGCGATGGACAATATTATAATAGCTACAAAGCCCTTTCTAAATGGGGCTTTTTTTTCTGGCTTATTATTTTTCATGTTTTGAAATGACATTCAAAGCTCCTTTAAGTATCTCGGCTTTTATTTCTTTATTTTCCCCTTTTAGTTCACCATCAACCTGCAACAGCTCTGGTTCTTGACAATAAATTTCCGCTTTTTCTACTTTGTAAATTTCAACATAGGGGGAGTTTTTTATATCTCCCAAGAAGGATTCTAACGTTAAAGAAAATAAATCCTTTAGCGGAATAGGTTTGAAAACAACCAGTTCAAAAGTGCCATCATCTAATTTGCTTCCCGGGTTGATGACTGCACCAGTTCCGTAGCTGGAAGCATTTGCTAGCACTATCATTTCAGCCTTTACTGTTTTTTCTGTCCCATTAAATGCAATTCTAAATTCATTTGTCTTTTTTTCCATCAATGATCCAAAAAAAGATTTGGCATAAGATAGCATTCCTCTTTCTCCACTTTCTTCAAAATCTTTGATCATTTGTGCATTAAATCCCAAATCGCTTAAATGAAGGCAAATGAAATTATCATTAATTTGGATTACATCCATAGAAATGGAATTTCCATTCATTAGTAATTCTAAGCTTTCTCGAATATCATCCTCAATTTCTAATTCATAAGCTAATCCATTGGCTGAGCCTAAAGGTATAATGCCTAATTGCATTTGAGAATTTAATAAAAGCTGTGCAACCATATTAACAGTTCCGTCACCGCCACAAGCTACTAGCGTATCGGCTTGATATTCTGCCTGCTTTTCTTTGATTTTTTCCTGATCATTTTTCCCAGTAGTATAGAAAAGCGTATATTCCTTCTTATTTTTATCACAAACTCTGGAGATTTGCTTTTCCAAAGTGGATTTGTCATTATTACCCGATTTAGGATTGATGATGAAAAGAAGCTTTTTCGGCTGCATAAAATTTAAATATTAGAAATTATTCTACGTACATTAAATATACGATTTGCCCTTTATTTAAAACGATTATTAGGCATTATTTCTCCTCCTAAAATTGTTCCTTTTATGGGATATGGAAATCAAAACCTGATTTACCTAAAAGGAGGGGTTTTGGAAAACCGTCCAGAGTTTAATTCTAAGGCCACTGATAAAAGAAGAAAAAATTTCCGCATTATGCTTTCACGCTATTTAAGCTCACCGATTCCTGAAATGAAAGTGCAAATTACTTTGGGCCAGGAAAATTTTGCAACACAAACTGATGATTATGGTTATTTCAGTGCTTGGGTTGAGCCTAATCAAGCTTTAAAGCCTGGCTGGCATCAAGTTGAATACAGCATAAATGAGGGGGATACCGAAATTTGTAGAGTTCTAGGTGAGTTTTTGATCGTTGGCGATAAAGCTGAATTTGGCACTATTTCAGATATTGATGATACAATTTTAGTTTCTCATGCAACTCGGCTTTTTAAAAAGCTGCGACTTATTCTAACTAAAAATGCTAAGACCAGACTTCCCTTTGAAGGTGTGGCTGAATTTTACCAGAAATTAAAAGCTTCAGAAAACCCTTTTTTTTATGTCAGTAGCAGTGAATGGAATTTGTATGAATTTCTTCAAGATTTTTTCCTAGTAAGGAATATCCCCAAAGGCCCATTTCTTTTGCAAGAGTATAAATCTGGTTTACGTGATTTACTTTTCACAGGAGGAGGTAGTCATCAACATAAGCAGGATAAAATAAAACGACTTATGGCTCTCTTTCCAAATCTTAAATTCATTTTGATAGGGGACAGCGGACAAAGAGATACTGAGATTTACAGACAGGCATTACACGAATTTCCAAATAGAATTTTAGCAGTTTACATCCGAAAAATTGGAAAGAAGGATGATTTTGATGAAAAAACAACTCAGGAATTTAAAGAAAAAGGAGTCCCATTATTAATGTTGGAAAATACAGAAATGGCTAAGAATCACGCTAAGGAAATGGGGTTTATTACGAAATAAAACTTTCTTTACTATACCTTATATTGCTAATCCTTTCTGATATAAAATTTAAGTGAATAGTATAGGCTGTTCACATAAGTTTTTAGTGGGTATGTGAACTCTTCATTAAATTTCACACTTCTGAGTGGCGAATTAAGTCCTCTTAAATATTTCACCTCAAAACCCAGTCGCCAAAACATAACTTCTGCACCTGCTGCAAGATGGTGAACAAAAGGAATCATTGGGTTTTCTTCAACAAATTTTCTGGCTACTTCAATTCGTCTTTTGTTATTTTCAATCCACCGATCAGAATAATCAGAAGTGTTTAAAGTTTCATCTTTATGGTGAAAGTAATGGATTTCATAACCTGCAAACAAGCGTATGTCTAAACTTCTTTTAATGTGAATGGATGGCATGATTCCAAATGTGTAATTTTGATATTCAGTGATGAATACACCCGATTGAGGAATAATAAATCCTTGCGGAGGGTTGTAATCTAAGGGTGAAATAAATAAGTATCGTTTAAAAGTGGATAAATCATAGGTGATACTAAAATAAGGGATATTATTAAGAGCTTGTTCAATGAAAACACCCATATAATGAAATCGAGGCTCGTAGATTTCCCAAATTGGCGTGTGAACTTTAACATCAATGTCATTATACCTTCCAGATATATTACTTGCCATTTGATAATTATATAGACCAATTTTTGAGCCAAAATTCCAATTTTTCTGCGCTTTGACGGGATTTAAGAAAAACACAAAACTAAGGATTGCAATAATGAGGGTTAAAAGTTTGACTTGCATTTTTTATCTAGATTCAAAGTTGAAGTTAGTTAATCTAAATTTATCCTAAAAGTAATGACAAAAACTTTTACAAGCTGCTTCTATAATAAGCTACAATTCCAATAGGTAACTATTATTACTTATCTACTTTTTAGTGCAAACAGATTCTTAAACAATGCGTTAAGTTTCTAAACTCTAATATAAAAAATTTAAAATTATGGGACTTAAAATAGGAGATACCGCACCCAATTTTCAAGCGGATACAACAGAAGGAAAAATAGACTTTCACGAATGGTTAGGCGACAGCTGGGGAATTTTATATTCTCACCCTGCTGATTTCACACCAGTTTGTACTACAGAAATAGGAAGAACAGCTCAACTGAAAGATGAATTTGCAAAGCGAAACACAAAAGTGGCAGTGGTTAGTGTTGACGATGTGAAATCACACAACGAATGGAAAAAAGATGTGAATGAAACACAAAACACCTCAGTTGAATTTCCAATTATTGGTGATGAGGACAAAAAAGTTGCGAATTTGTATGATATGATTCATGAAAATGCATCCGAAACAGCAACAGTTAGATCGGTGTTTTTCATCGGGCCAGATAAAAAAATCAAAGCGACTATTGTTTATCCTGCAAGTACGGGTAGAAATTTTGCAGAGATTTTAAGAGTGATTGATTCATTACAGCTTTCAGCCAAACATCCAGTAGCAACGCCTGCTGATTGGGTACCTGGTAATGATGTAATCATTGGACATGGAGTAAAAGATGAGGAGATTGAGGAGAAATTTCCTAAAGGGCATAAAATAATAAAGCCTTATTTAAGAACTACCCCACAACCAGAATAAACTATTATGAAGTACATAAAAAAAACCGAAGCCTAAACTTCGGTTTTTTTATACAAAATATTTTAAAGACTATCCTTTACCTGATAGCGCCTAATTCCTTCATGCAGAATTTTTGACATATTGATTTTCCTGAACTAATTCAAAGTACTCCTCAAATAGTGATTTTGAAATCAATTTGCTCTCTACACCAGAACCCCATTTCGCATTAATTTCAAATAATCCATTATACGACCTTCCTTCGTAATTCTCACCTAATTTAAAACCATTTAATCCAGTTTTCTGGTCAGGTAATTTATTGCAAACAAAATTTATTCTATACCTATCCATAACTTAAAAGTTTTTGTAAAACTATACACTAAAGACCAAGATGCATGCCAAAAGGTTGGGATTTCTAAATTATTTATCGATTAACAAGGTGAAATTAAGGATGAGTGCAAAAACTTAAAGCTTAAATGTGATGGAAATAGTAATGAATGGAAATATGAAAATTCAAAAAACCTATTTGAAATTTAAGCAATCAAAACAGTTTATAATATGTAGTAAATTACATTTATTTAAAGCTTGTATAGCTCCATAATTATTTACCTTTGCGTTTATGAAATTTAAAGCGCTTCTACTTAAGTTTCTTATTTGGCGTGTTAAGCATGTCAGCACCACTAATTTTGTTATCATTACTAGTGGGATTATTGGCATCATTGCCGGATTGGCTGCTGTAACTCTTAAGGAGAGCGTCCATGTGCTTCAAAATTTTTTAACTCGCGATTTCCAACAGGAATTTGGGAACTACCTATATCTTAGTTATCCATTAATTGGAATAGTATTAACTCTTCTTTTATCTAAATTCATTTTGAAGGAAAAATTAGGGCATGGGATTACCGATATTTTGTATTCCATTTCAAAAAAGTCAAGTATAGTAAAACGTACTAAGACCTTTTCCAGAATGCTCACCAGTACGCTTACTGTAGGCTTTGGCGGATCAGTTGGTTTGGAGGCACCAATTGTTGTGACAGGTTCAGCCATTGGTTCAAATATTGGTCGACTAGTTCATCTAAATTACAAACAACGAACTTTATTAATAGGCTGTGGATCAGCAGGAGCAATTTCTGCAATTTTTAATTCACCCATAGCTGGTGTTATTTTCAGTATTGAAGTAATCTTGGCGGAAGTTACCATTAGCTCCTTTATTCCTCTTTTGATAGCTTCAGTATGTGGTGCATTGGTTTCTTTGACCTTGTTGGGGGATGACGTATTGTTTTCTTTTAACTTGACCGATGAGTTTATTGCTTCTGATACTCCTTTCTATATTTTCTTAGGAATATTTACGGGTCTGGTGGCATTGTATTTTACCAGAGTTGTTGGAAAAGTGGAAGGGCTGATAAAAAATGTTAAAGGTGATTTAAACCGAGCAATTTTAGGAGGTGTCTCTCTAGGTTTTTTAATTTTCTTATTGCCACCCTTATACGGTGAAGGCTATGATACGATTACTAAATTGCTTGAAGGCAATGCTCAGCAAATTTTGAATAATAGTTTGTTTTTTGATGACATTGAGTCCTTCTTTTTAATTGTTCTTTTTGCCGCAGGAATTATTTTAGTGAAACCGGTAGCAACGGCATTAACTATAGGTTCTGGTGGAAGTGGTGGTATTTTTGCTCCTTCTTTATTTTTGGGTGGTCTGACGGGTTTCCTGTTTGCTTATTTAGTTAACAAGACAGGAATTACAGCTCCTATTAGTCTCAGTAATTTTACTCTTGTAGGAATGAGTGGTGTTATGAGTGGCGTTTTGCATGCACCACTCACTGCTATTTTCTTAATTGCGGAGATTACCAGCGGATATACACTTTTTGTTCCATTAATGATTGTGTCAGCGATTTCCTACAGCACCATTTCTTATTTTGAAAAGTACTCTATGTACACAAAGCCTTTGGTAGAAAAAGGAGATCTAATTTATCACGATAAAGACCGACAAGTATTAAGTTTAATTGATTTGAAAAAAGTAATAGAAACTGACTTGTTAACAATTGACCCTGATGCTACTCTAGGAGAATTAGTTGATTTGGTTAGATTCTCGAAACGCAATATTTTTCCTGTTGTAAATAAGGAACGTGAATTGATGGGAATAGTAACATTGGATGATATCAGGGAAATCATGTTTGATGAGGAATCCCGAAAAAATATTATTGTAAACACCTTGATGCATAGTCCGCCAACGTTTGTTACGGGCAAAGAGAACATGCGGTCTGTAATGATGAAGTTTGAAAAGACAGGAGCTTGGAATCTTCCGGTGTTAGAGGATGGTAAATATGAAGGCTTTGTTTCTAAATCGAGGATATTTAATGCTTACCGCAAAAAACTAATCAGGCAGCAAATTGAATAAGGGAAATTTATAAAATATTACATCTATTAGTTTGGTAGTTGTTTTATGTTCGTTTTTAAGCTAAGTGGTTGGCTTACTGATGTTTGTCCACATTTTGAAATAGGCTCTAAAATTTGTAAGGCACTGTAAATAAGGTGATTACGAATTAAATGTGGATAAGTGTGGATAACTACTTCGATTTGTGGATAAAAAATCCTTTGATAACTTGAATCTTTTTTTTGTTAAAAATAATAAGCTTTTATTGAATCTGATGTAAGATTTTATGTCTACTGCTATATGTTCTATTAAAGTAATAAATCATTAAACAAAACACATCTAAGTAAAAATACTTAGGTTAATATTATGCTATTTTTATCAGTATAGATTAAATGTTTACTTTAAGTTAACTTTGGCTCTAATTTTAAAGGTTTAAAATTATGTTGAATTTACTTGGAAAGCTAACAATATCTCAAAGACTGCGATATTAGAAAAGTACAATTATTGATTTTTAATAAAATTAATTGCTTCTTCAATCATCTTATCTTTTCCATTAGCATAATCTGTAGAGTCAAGTTCAATAAAGATGTCTGGTTTTACGCCAAATTCAATATTGTTTCCATTTGCGTCTAAAGTTCTAGTAGACGAAAATCTATAGCGCCAACCATTTGGTAATTCATTATTGATAGGTAAGCCACCACCACCTCCAGTTTGATCTCCCATGATGGTTACATTTGGTAAAAAACTCATCATGCTAGCAAAGAAATTTGCCGAGCTATAGCTACTTCTGTTTACTAAAACTACTATTGGTTTATTGAATTTGTATTCCTCATCACCTTCAAATTTAAGGTGTTTTTTTTCCGCCTGTGAGAAGGCATCGTGTTCTGGTCCGATTTTATAAAACCATTCGGCAACTTTTATTTTCTCATCTGCAAAACGATTGGCAATGGTGAAAGCATTACTAATACTTCCGCCACCATTGTTTCTAACATCTATTATTAAGCCTGCCACAGGACCTTTCAAACTATTGATCTCAAAGCTTCCTTCTCGCTCATTAATCAAGAATTTTAAGACTAAATAGTCCATTAGGGAAGTACTTACATTGTCTGAAAAACTTTCATAATACATATATCCAACGGAGTCGATTATAGTATTATGAATTGGACCTGATATTTGATAATCTTGACTAGGTATTAGGTAATTTCTTTCGATTACATCAAAGTTAAAATTCGATGGATATTTTAGAAACCAATCCCAGTTTCGTGAAAGGTCAATTCCAGCGGAAATATTTACATGCCCATCTTCCAGGATAAAAAGCATGTCGGCTAAAGTATTAAATAGCTCTATACTGTTTCTTGCATTTAAAGCTTTTGGTCTAAATACATCTCTTGCTGAATCCCAATCAATGTTTTTATCAATGAAAAATGAATACTTTTCATCTACTGTTTTCCATAAATGATCAAAAATTTCTGCGTTTTCGGGTTCAGGATCTTCTTTCATAAAAAGTCTTTCACAAGAGGCAAAAGCTAAGGATATGATCAGTAATATGATAATGTGTTTTAATTTCATATTTTAAAGAAAGTGCTAATCATGATAGAATGTTCACCAGTTTTGATAGGGTTTAGGGCTTTATAGCTTTCATAACTCCAGAAATAATCAAGCCTTAATCCATTTCCGTTTTTAAGAGAATAATATAGATAATATTGAGCTGACCATTTGAAATAGCTCCCTAAACTTATGATTTTTCCTTCTTTTACATAGTCAAAAAATTCAACCTCTTCTTTATTGACTGAAGCCGAAAAACGAGTTGAAGCAAACAAAGGTCGTGTTGCATAAGTCAAAAATGGAACGCTAGTAAATGAACCTAATTCAAACTCTCTATTCCAAAGTTTGAATGGAAAGACAATCATTAATGAAGGTGCAGCAGAAAATCTTGTTTCTATATGTTGGCTGTTATTGGTAAAACTTAAATGTTGCCGTAATGCCCACTTTGCAGAAACATCAATTCCTGGTCTTATTACAAGGTGTTTTTTCTCTTGGCTTTCTAATTTCCAATATCTTTGATAATGACCTTCAAGCCTATAAGTATACATTTCAGCATTGCTAATGCTACTAGAAGGATTGTTGAAATCAAATTTTGCAGAGAAAGTATTGATACTCTTTCCTTTTTCTTGAAAGTGGCCTAAAATTACGGCTCCGCCAATTCCATTATAAAGCAAAGGAGATATTCCTTCATCTATAACATTGACATAACTGCCACCAATACCCGTGATAAAATGGGTTTTCTTTTCAAATGCACTAGCAGAATTACCCTGCCCAAAAGAAAAATAGCAATTGAAAAATGCTATAAAACCTAGATATAAAACAGGGAGCCTAGTCAAAATCAACAATTACTTGGTTTCTTAATAAGTCATCTAATGACTCTCTTTTTCGAATGAGTTGGTCTTTGCCATCATGAACCAAAACTTCTGCTGGTCTGTAACGAGAGTTATAATTTGAAGCCATCGAAAATCCGTACGCACCAGCATTTTTTATGGCTATTATATCTCCTTGCTTCACTTCAGAAAGCCTTCTGTCTGTTCCGAATGTATCAGTTTCACATATATAGCCTACAACGGTATAAACTCGCTGGGTATCTGAGGGATTAGAAATGTTCTCTATTTGATGATAAGCATCATACATCATAGGCCGTAGTAAATGGTTCATTCCTGTATCCAACCCTACAAAAACAGTAGCCGGTGTGGTTTTAATCACATTTACTTTTGAAAGAAAATATCCAGCCTCAGAAACTAAAAATTTGCCTGGTTCGAACCAAAGCTCTAAATCTTTACCTCTTTTTTTGCAGAATTCTTTAAATCTCTTGCTGACTTCCTTTCCTAGTTCTTCTATATCTGTTGTGACGTCTCCTTCTTTGTAAGCTACTTTAAATCCGCTACCGAAGTCGATGAAATCAATATATGGGAAATCTTCCGCGGCTTCAAAAATAATCTCAGTACCCCTTAAGAAAACTTCAGAATCTAAAATATCTGAGCCTGTGTGAATATGTAATCCGACTACATTAATATTGTAATTCTCAATGACTCTTAATAGATGGCGCATTTGCAATATGGAAATACCAAATTTTGAGTCAATATGGCCTGTAGAGATTTTAGAATTTCCCCCAGCCATTATGTGCGGATTTAAACGTATGCAAACCGGAACTGTGTCGTGGTAGCGATGTCCAAATTGCTCTAATATTGAAATATTGTCAATATTGATCATCAAGCCTAAATCCACTGCTTCCACTATTTCATCAATGGATACACAATTTGGAGTGTACAATATATCTTTTGGCTCAAATCCAGCTTTCAGGCCTAAATAGGCCTCCTGTATGGAAACCACATCTAATCCAGTGCCATGTTTTTTCATCCATTTTAATACAGAAACATTGCTCAATGCTTTGGTAGCATACTTTAGTTTAAGATTAATGCCAGAAAAGGCATCATTTAATCTTTTAATTTGAGATGCAATTTTATCTGCATCATAAACATATAAAGGGGTGCCATATTTTTTGGCAAGTGATGTTAAGACTGTATTCTCCACTGAATAATAATTAATATATAATTGAATTTATAGCTATTTATTTCAAATGCTGATTTTTTCGTAAAATTGTTCCAAATCTTCGGGTTTACCAAATACAAATATGGTGTCTCCTTTTTTTGGTGTGGTTTCTGGTCCAATTTGGGTGGTTAATTCATCATCCCTTTTCAAACCTATCACTGTAACACCAAACTTATGTCGAATGTTAGTTTCCGCTATTGGTTTATCAGTAATTTCGCTATTGTCTTTTTCAATTTCGTAGCAAGCAGTAGTTAAATTAGGAAATTCTTCTGTTAGCTTTTGCATAGGGCTTCTTTTCAACACCCCTCTGAGCATTTCATAATTATCTGCTCTAACATTACGTACAAACTCTTTGATTTTTTTCTGAGGTATAAAATATTGATTCAATACTCGGGTAAAAATCTCTACTGAAGTCTCAAATTCTTCCGGTATTACTTCGTCTGCTCCCAAACGAAGATTTTCTTCTGTTTCTGCAATAAATCGAGTCCTTACGATTATATGAATTGTATTACTAATCGTTCTGATTTGAGTGACAATTCTCTTGGTAGCTAAGGGGTCAGAAATGGCAATAACTACTACTTTTGCTTTATAAACGCCAAGCCCCTTTAGCACCTCAGGCTGAATAGCGTCACCATAGTGAATTGGTTCTCCTAAAGCCTTATATTTTTTAATCGTATCAGGATTCATTTCACAAATAACATAAGGAATGCCTGCACTTTTAGCTGCTTTGGCTACATTCTGTCCATTTAGTCCAAATCCGATAATCACAATATGCTTATCAAGTTCATCCTCTGGAATTTCACCACCTTCTTCAGGGGCATCAGGAAAGGAAAAGAACATTCTTTGTGTTTTGTTTCCAATGGCTGAGGCTAATTTACTAGCGGCTAATTTATCAGCTAATTTTGGGGAAATACTCATCATAAAAGGGGTGATTCCCATCGTAAATAGGGAAACCGAAAGAAAATATTGATAAGTTAAATCTGAAATAACTGCATAGGTTATTCCAACAGTAGATAAAATAAAAGCAAATTCTCCTACTTGAAAAATAGAAAAACCAATGCGATATGAGGTTCTTCCTGGATAACCTAAAAAGGCACCTGCTATTGTTGCAATTAATGCTTTCCCTAAAACAGTTGCAACCATCAAGCCTACAATTATGAAAAAATGGTCCGCTACAAAAAAAATGTCTAAAAGCATTCCAATTGATACGAAAAAGAAGGAAGTGAATAATTCGTGAAAAGGTAAGATATTACTTGCGGCTTGATGACTGTATTCCGATTCGGAAACAATTAGACCAGCCAAAAAGGCTCCTAGAGCTAGTGAAAGTCCTAATGCGGAACTAAGCCAAGCTATAGAAAAACAAATTAAGACAATTACTAATATGAAAAGCTCTTTACTTCTGGTTTTTGCAATTTGATAAAACAACCATGGAACAATATATCTTGCACTTACTAATACGAAGGCAATTAGTAATGCTGCTTTCAATAGCATCATCAGGATTTCCATCCATATATTTTGTGATTCTCCTGCCAAAAGTGGCGTGAATAACATCATTGGGACTACAATAATATCTTGGAAAATCAGAATGGCTAATATGGTTTTGCCATGTGGAGTTGTAGTTTCCCCTTTATCCTGAATGATTTTGAGGACAATTGCAGTACTGCTTAATGAAAATAAGAAACCAAGAAAAATTGCAGCACTCAAATCAAATCCTGTATTGAGTGCAATTAACATCACAAGTAAAATGGTTCCTACTACCTGCACTGTTCCACCTATGAAAACTGCGCGTTTGATGGAAATTAAACTTTTAATAGAAAATTCAATACCAATAATAAACAAAAGGAGGATTACTCCAATTTCAGCAAAAACCTTTACACCTTCAGTTGCATCAATTAGTTGAAAGCCATAAGGCCCAGCAATGATACCTGTAATTAAAAATCCTATGATTGGAGGGACTTTTAATTTTCGGAATAGAAGAATTACAAAAATAGAAAGCCCTAAAATGACTACTATATCACTTAAAATGGGAATATCTACGCTGGCAGCTAATATCATTGAGTCTACTTAATTTAATTTCAAAATTAAGCATATATATTAAACTTTACCTCCTTATTTTCAAAGCTTTCGTATCATTAAATTTTGTTATTAGTATTTCACCTTTTTAAGTGATTATTATTACTTCATCAAGAGTAAAGCAAGAATTCGCTGATAGAAGAATTTAGGCTGTCATTCCGCCATCAACAGGGTTTACTGTTCCTGTTATAAAACTGCTTTCATCACTTCCTAAAAAGAGCATTAGCTTTGCCACATCTTCATTGGTGGCATAGCGTTTTAATGGTATACTTTGCTCAAATCCTTTTTTAGCTTCGGCACCAGCACCAGGTGCAAAGCCTTCTTCTAGCGAGCGCATCATTCGGTTGTCAACAGGAGAGGGGTTAACTGTATTCACTCTAATTTTATGAGGAGCTCCTTCCAAAGCAGCTGATTTCATCATGCCAATGACAGCATGTTTGCTAGTAACATAAGGCAAAACATTAGGTGTTCCCATTAATCCAGCTACTGAAGATGTAATAATTATACTTCCACCATCTTTATTTTTCTTCATTACTGGGAAAACATATCTTAATCCATAATAAACTCCTTTTATGTTTACATTTATTAATTGGTCAAACACTTCCAAAGGGTATTCATCTAATGGCGCTACCTTTCCTTCAATTCCTGCATTGTTATAGAAAACATCTATGCCTCCCATCTTTTCCACAGCATATTGAACATAGTTTGAAACTTCATTTTCTTTAGTTACATCAGCCTTAAAGGTAAATAATTGGTCTGAAGCTAATTCATATTCTACTTGATGTAAATCTTCCTCCTTTAAGTCAGTGATCAATACAGTGGCTCCTTTATTCAATAATTCCTTAGCGAGAGCTTTACCAATAGCCCCACTACCTCCAGTGATTACTATTCTTTTATTTTTCATTTTATGTTTGTTAAGTCTTTATTATCAGAACGTTAGGTTTTTGGTGAGGTTGATGAGATTGCTTATTAAAGAGAATGATTTATATCACCTTTATTGATTCTGGTGATCAAATTGTTATAGCTATTGAGCTAAGCTTTTATTTACTTAATTTTGTAGCATTGAAATCATTAAAGCCTCGGGCAATACATTCTTATCCAATCTATGCAGGATTCTTATTTTATAAAATTCAAAACTGATACCTCAGATTATTCACTACCTGAAAAGTTTACTTTTCCGTTTTCTTATGAACCTCATCCGCTTACCGAATTAGCTGCTAAAGAATTACAAGAAAGATTGCGAAATGCAAAAATTAAAAATGAGATAAGTGGCAAAATGTATGGGGTGTTAGTGGTTCAAAATCAGATTGGTGAAATTGGATATCTAACTTCTTTTTCTGGACAGGATTATGAAGGAAATCCACCTGTTAATTTTGTTCCTCCCATTTATGACAGGTTGGAATTAGAAGGATTTTATAAGAAAGGGGAAGAAGATTTGGTAAAAATCAACCAAAAAATAAAAAAGCTTGAGGAGGACCAGAATTTTAGGAAATTAATGGCAGAGCTTAAAGAGCAAAGCAAGCAATCTAATTTGGAATTGAAATCCGAGCAGGAAAAAAAACAAAAGGCCAAGGCTTTAAGAAAAGAAAAACGCGAGGAGGGAATGATAAATTTAAGTCCTGCTGCATTTGATGAATTGGATGAAAAATTAAGGAAGGAAAGCAGAAGTGAAGACTTTAATTATAAAAAACTTCATAAAGCCTGGAAAAAGAAAATAGCCTCTATACAAACTAAAGTGGCTATTTACGAATCACAGATTCAACAATTAAAGAAGGAGCGAAAACAAAAATCGATTCAATTACAAAAACAGATTTTTGACCAATACCAATTTTTAAATGTAAAAAGA